>NZ_CP187561.1:5842500-6123163 GCF_049860745.1 Hydrophilobacter chitinilyticus
AGCACGCCCGCGCCCGCCAGCAATTGCGCGCCGTGGCACACAGCGGCCACGGGCTTGTTGGCTTCAAAGAAATGTTTCACGGCCGAGATGACGGCCGGGTAGGTGCGCAGGTACTCGGGGCCACGGCCACCGGGGATAACCAAGGCGTCGTAGTCATGCGGTTTGATGCTGGCGAAGGTGGCATTCAGCGTGAAGTTGTGGCCGGGCTTCTCGCTGTAGGTTTGCGCGCCTTCAAAGTCGTGGATGGCGGTTTTGATGTGGTCGCCGGCCGCTTTGTCGGGGCACACGGCGTGGACGGTGTGGCCCACCGCCAGCAGCGCCTGGAACGGCACCATGGTTTCGTAGTCTTCGCAGTAGTCACCGCAAATCATCAAGATTTTTTTGCCAGCCATGTTTGTCTCCTAAAGGGTGTGCAGGAGAAAACATTGTTCCGCTGCGCCAGCGGCAGCGGGTGTTAGCCGGTTACTACATTGCGTGGCCGCAACCGGCTTTCAGGCTGTTGAAAAACGTAGCGAGGAAGGTTAGCTGCAAGGCGCCCGGAGCACAGGAACCGGAGCGTACTTCTAGTACGTGAGGATTCCGAGCACCGCGCAACGCCGCAGATGACCTCCGCAGTAGTTTTTCAGCAGCCTGTTAGGCCGTCAAGCGCTCCATGGCTTCGCGGTATTTGGCAGCGGTTTTTTCGACCACTTCGCGCGGCAGGCGCGGCGCGGGCGGGGTCTTGCTCCAGGGCTTGCCGTCAACCGTCGCTTGCTCCAGCCAGTCGCGCACAAACTGCTTGTCGTAGCTGGGGGGGTTGATGCCTTCCTGGTAGCTTTCCAGTGGCCAGAAGCGCGACGAATCGGGCGTGAGCACTTCGTCCATCAGGTGCAGCACGCCCTTGTCATCCAGACCGAATTCGAACTTGGTATCCGCAATGATGATGCCCTTGGCCAGCGCGATTTTTGAGGCTTCTTGGTAGATGGCAATGCTGATGCTGCGGATTTGCTCGGCCAACTCGGGGCCAACGATCTCGACCACTTTCTCGTAGGTGATGTTTTCGTCGTGCTCACCCATTTCGGCCTTGGCGGCGGGGGTGAAGATGGGTTCGGGCAGGCGGCTGGCGTTGCGCAGGCCGGGTGGCAGCGGCACGCCGCAGACGGCTTGGTTTTGCTGGTATTCGGCCCAGCCGCTACCGGCGAGGTAACCACGCACCACGGCTTCCACCGGAATGGGCTTCAGGCGCTTGACCAGCATGGAGCGGCCGCGCACTTGCGCCACTTCGTCGGGGGTGACCACGCTTTCGGGGTCTTGGCCGGTCAGGTGGTTGGGGCACAGGTGGCCGAGTTGGCCAAACCAGAACAACGCCATTTGCGTCAGCAACTCGCCTTTGCCGGGGATGGGCTCGCCCATGATGACGTCGAAGGCGCTCAGGCGGTCGCTGGCCACCATGAGGATGCGGTCGGTGCCCACGGCGTAGTTGTCGCGCACCTTGCCGCGCGCCAGCAGGGGCAAGGACTTCAGGGAAGAGGTATGGAGGGACGGAGCGGCAGTGGTCATGTCAGTGGGGTCCGGGTTCAAAAACAGCGCAGGCCGCCCGAGTGGCGGCGGGGCCGGAGGGCTATTGTCCCTCAATGCAAAGAGCCACCCAAATGGTGGCTCTTTCAAGGGCAGGGGAATCCGCTTGGGGTCAACTCACCCCTGCTTCATCCTTAGTTAACCCTCAGTTCACCAACTGCGCGAGTTCGCCCTTAGCGTACTTGGCGGCCACGATTTGCAGGCTGTCGCCCTTGATCTTGGCGCCTTGGCCTTCGCAGCCGAATTCGAGGTAGCGCGCCTTGCAGACCGCCTTGGCGGCTTCACGCGCAGGCTTGAGCCATTCACGGGCATCGAACTTGTCTGGGTTCTCGGCCAGGAACTTGCGCACCGCGCCGGTCATGGCCAGGCGAATGTCGGTGTCGATGTTGATCTTGCGCACGCCGAACTTGATGGCTTCCTGGATTTCCTTGACGGGCACGCCGTAGGTTTCCTTCATCTTGCCGCCGTACTGGTTAATCAGCGCCAGCAACTCTTGCGGCACGGAAGAAGAACCGTGCATCACCAAGTGGGTGTTGGGGATGCGCTTGTGGATCTCTTTCACGCGGCTGATGGCCAGGATGTCGCCCGTAGGGGGGCGGCTGAACTTGTAGGCGCCGTGGCTGGTGCCGATGGCAATGGCCAGAGCGTCGAGCTGGGTGGCCTTGACGAACTGCGCGGCTTCTTCGGGGTCGGTCAGCATTTGGCTGTGGTCGAGCTTGCCTTCGGCGCCGATGCCGTCTTCTTCGCCGGCTTCACCGGTTTCCAGGTTTCCCAGGCAGCCGAGTTCACCTTCCACGGTGACACCCACCTTGTGCGCCATGTCGACCACCTTGCGCGTCACGTCGACGTTGTAGGCGAAATCGGCAGGGGTTTTGCCGTCTTCGCGCAGCGAGCCGTCCATCATCACCGAGCCAAAACCCAGGTTGATGGCGCCTTCGCAGACCTTGGGCGTGGTGCCGTGGTCTTGGTGCATGACCAACGGGATGTGCGGGTAAGCCTCGCAGGCCGCTTCGATCAAGTGCTTGATGAAGGGCTCGCCCGCGTATTTGCGAGCGCCAGCGCTGGCTTGCAGGATGACCGGGGCACCGACTTCGTCGGCGGCCATCATCACGGCCTGGACTTGTTCCAGGTTGTTGACATTGAAGGCTGGAATGCCGTAGCCGTTTGCAGCGGCGTGGTCCAGCAGTTCGCGCATCGAAACGAGTGCCATGGTGGTAAGTCCTGAGAGTTAAAAAAGTGGGGTCAAGCGGGAATACCCAATTTCTGACGTTTTGGTAACCGCTTGGTAACTCGCCCGATTTTAGCCCGCAGCCGTTGACGGGGTGATGAAAAATGTCGGACGACCACCCTAGGCGGCGTCGGAACAAGACGTGCAAAAGCCATGCCGCAACGGGTCGCGGCATGGCTTTGAGCGGGTTCTAGCGGGTCTGTGCCCGCAAACGCAAGAGGTCTTAACCGACCTGGCAGATCTTCAGCATGTTGGTGCCACCCGGGGCACCCATGGGTTCGCCGCAGGTGATGGCGTAAATGTCGCCGCTCTGCACGATGGCACGCTTGGTAAGGTGGCGTTCGGCTTCCAGCAACGCGGTGTCGCGGTCGGCACTGGCATCCATCAACAAGGGGCGCACGTTACGGTACATCGCCATCTTGCGTTGGGTAGACAGGCGCGGCGTCAGCGCGTAGATCGGCACGTGGATGCTGTGGCGGCTCATCCACAAGGCGGTCGAGCCGCTGTCGGTCAGGGCCACGATGGCCTTGGCACCCAAGTGGGTGGCGGTAAACAGCGCTCCCATGGCGATCGACTGGTCGATGCGCTTGAACACCTTGCCGGTGAAGTCGGCGTCGAGTTGGTTGTATTCGGCCTTTTCGGCCTCCACACAGATGTTGGCCATTTCGCGCACGGTTTCCAGCGGGAACTTGCCGGCGGCGGTTTCGGCGCTGAGCATCACGGCGTCGGTGCCGTCCAGCACGGCGTTGGCCACGTCGCTCACCTCGGCGCGCGTGGGCACCGGGTTGGTGATCATGCTTTCCATCATTTGCGTGGCGGTGATGACGAACTTGTCGCTCTCGCGCGCCATGCGAATCATGCGTTTTTGCAGCGCTGGCACGGCCGCGTTGCCCACTTCCACCGCCAGATCGCCACGCGCGACCATGATGCCGTCACTGGCGTCCAGAATGGCTTGCAGGTGCGGAATGGCTTCGGCACGCTCAACCTTCGCGACCAAACCCGGTTTGTGGTTGAACTCGGCTGCGGCCACGTTGCACAGTTGGCGCGCCATTTCCATGTCGGTGGCGTTTTTCGGAAAGCTCACAGCCACGTAATCGGCCTGGAAAGCCATGGCGGTTTTGATGTCGTCCATGTCTTTGGCGGTCAACGCAGGCGCGGTCAAACCGCCGCCCTTTTTGTTGATGCCCTTGTTGTTCGACAGCTCGCCACCCAGGTTCACGGTGGTGTGCACCTGTTCACCACGCACGGCGTCGACTGTCATGACGATCAGGCCGTCGTTCAGCAACAACACATCACCAGCCTTGACGTCGCGCGGCAGTTGTTTGTAGTCCAGGCCCACGCCATCAATGTCGCCGGGCTCCGCGCGCGAGGCGTCGAGCACGAACTTTTGGCCGGGCTCCAGCATGACCTTACCTTCGGCAAACTTGCCCACGCGGATTTTCGGGCCCTGCAGGTCGGCCATGATGGCCACTTCACGGCCGGCGCGGCGTGCAGCCTCGCGCACCATGGAGGCACGGTCGATGTGGTCTTGGGCTTTACCGTGGCTGAAGTTCAGCCGTACGACGTTAACGCCATCGCGGATCATCTGTTCCAGCAACTGCGGATCGCTGGAAGCGGGGCCAAGAGTGGCAACAATTTTGGTAGCGCGACGGGGTTTCATATCAACGGTCTCCGTGTAATTTAGTTTCCATTTTCACATGGAACCATGAACATTTGGGTTACCAAAATAGTGTCGTTTTCCAGGTGCAACACTGCCCCTGGAAGGGCTCAACCCCAGAGGACATAGGGGTGTCAGGCAAACGTGGTAAAACCAGAAGATCCAGATACCAGCCCTAACATTGATCCGGGTCAGCCTGTGTCTCAATGGTTACGCTTAAGATCGGCTGGGCCTTGGTTTTCTTGGGTCTTCGCGGCGCACAAGGCGCCGGCATCTTTCAATTGAAATTTTTGACATGACGTCACAGTCCGACACGACCGCGCCGGAGTCTCCGCCGCAACCCTTGGCAGTAGATGCTCCGCTGCCGCATCGCAAAGTTATTCGCTCGTGGCTGCTGCCGTTAGCCCAGCGCAACACTTGGAAAGCCTTCAGCCTGCTGATCCTGGATTACGCTGTGCTGGGCGCCCTGTTGGCCGGCGTGGTACTGTTTGAATCGGTGTGGTTGATGCTGCTGTGCGGTCTGGCCGCCGGCTTTGTGATTGGCCGCCTGTTTGTGGTGGGCCACGACGGCTGCCACCAAAGCCTGACCGAACACCGCCGCCTCAACAAGTGGCTCGGCCGCATTGCGTTCCTGCCCTCCATGACCGCCTACAGCCTGTGGGACGTAGGCCACAACGTGGTGCACCACGGCTTTACCAACCTCAAAGGGGTGGACTTTGTGTGGGCGCCGCTCACGCAAGAAGAGTATGCCGCGCTGTCGCCTGGCGGCAAGTTCCTGCAGCGTATCTACCGCAGCGGCTGGGGCCCGGGTCTGTATTACATGATCGAGATCTGGTGGAAGAAGATGATGTTCCCCACCAAGTCGCAAATGGGCAACACCAACCGCGCCATCTTCACCTGGGACTGCCTCTTGGTCACCGGCTTTGCCGTGATCTGGATCGCCGCCCTGGTGGGCGCCGCGCTGTACACCGGCCAATCCATCTGGCTGCTGTTGCTGCTGGGTTTTGTGGTGCCCATGTTCTTCTGGTTCAACATGATGGGCTTTGTGATCTACGGCCACCACACGCACGTGAAGGTGTCCTGGCACAACGACCGCGCCACCTGGCAGCGCGCCCAGCCCTTTGTGTCGACCACCGTGCACTTGACCTTCCCGGTACAGATTGGTGCCATGCTGCACCACATCATGGAGCACACCGCGCACCACGTGGACATGAGCATTCCGCTGTACAAGTTGAAGGCCGCACAAGCCAAGCTGGAAGAGCTGTTGCCCCAACGTATCGTGGTGCAACCGTTCTCGTGGCGCTGGTACTTCGACACCGCCCGCGCCTGCAAGCTGTACGACTTCTCGCGCAACTGCTGGACGGACTTTCAAGGTCGCATGACCAGCCCACCGCGGGCCGCCATGTCGGCTTAACAGCCAGACACGCCAACCAACGGCTTAGTGAGTTAAATACTCACTAAGCCGTTTCGCTTTCTGGCAGTGTGAGCCGCGAGGTGTGATAGTCGTAGCCATACACCTCGCCATAACGGCCCCACTCAATCGCCACTTCCAGCACGCGCTGGGCTTCTTCGGCTTCCAGGAATTCTTCCAGCAACTCCAGAAAACGCTTGTCGGGCAAGGTACCGCTGGCCTCGGCTTCCAGATCGCGCCGGATGTGCGCGGCCAACGGCACATGTGTCAGCAGTTGCTGGCCAAACATTTCTTGTTTGCGCACCTGGTCGGCATCCACATAGTGCTGGCCCAAGGGCGTGAGGTGGATGTCGCCGTGATCGACGTGCGCCAGCCCCAGCAAGCCCAGCGCCTCGTAGGTGGGGAACAGTTCTTCGTCGGGCAATTCGGCTTCTTCGGCCAAGCGCGGCAAATCGGCATGGCCGTTGAACGGCGCGCCAGCCAGCATGTCCAACACACCTTCGATGCGGCTGATGTCGGTGGCGGGCAGGCGGTAACCGGCATGCGCCGACTCGGGCGCCCCGGCCGCAGCGGCTTGCACGGGGTGCTGCGTCATCAGGCCGTAGACCTCGTCGATCAACGCGCGCACCTCGGCTGAATCGGCATTGCGAGGACGTGGCAACCGGATGTGCACCTCATCGCGGATGCGCCCCGGGTCGCTGGCCAGGATGATGATGCGATCGGCCATCATCACCGCTTCTTCGATGTTGTGCGACACGATGAGAATGCCCTTGGTGGGGATCTTGTCGCCATCCCACAGCTCCAGCATGTCGTTGCGCAGGGTTTCGCCGGTGAGCACGTCGAGCGCAGAAAACGCCTCGTCCATCAGCAAGATGTCGGGGTTGGTGACCAGCGCACGCGCAATGCCCACACGCTGCTTCATGCCGCCCGAAAGCTCACGCGGCAGTGCGCCGCCAAAGCCGGCCAGGCCAATCAGCTCCAGCACAGCATCGGCGCGCTTCTCGCGTTCTGCGGCCGGCACACCTTGGGCCTCCAAGCCCAGCTCGACGTTTTGCTGCACCGTGAGCCACGGAAACAACGCAAACGACTGGAACACCATGGCGATCCCGGCCACTGGCCGGTGGATGGGTTGTTGGCGGTAGGCCGCCCGGCCGTGGTCGGCCGGAATCAAGCCAGCGATGATGCGCAGCAACGTGGATTTGCCCGAGCCAGACTTTCCCAGCAGCGCCACAATTTCGCCATCGGCCAGTTCAAAGTCGACCGACGTCAGCACCGTGCGTGCGGACCCGTCGGCCGCCGAGAACGACTTGGCCACCCCTTGCAGTTCAATCAGATTCATCGTTGACTCTCCGCCAGCAAATACAGCTTGCGCCAGAAAAACCGGTTCAACAGCATCACAAAAATACACATCACGCCAATGCCGAGCGCAATGCGGTGGAAGTCGCCCACATCGGTCATGTGTTTGATGTAGCTACCCAGGCCGTCGGCCACCAAGGTGGTGTCGCCCCAGGTCACGTATTCGGCGACGATGCTGGCGTTCCACGAGCCGCCGCTGGCGGTGATGGCCCCGGTCACATAGGCCGGAAACACAGCCGGCAAGTACACCCGCTTCCACTTCAGCCAGCCACGCACGCCCAGGTTGTCGGCCGCGAGGCGCAGTTCGTTGGGAATGGCGGCGGCACCGGCCACCACGTTGAACAGGATGTACCACTGCGTGCCAAACACCATCAGCGGGCTGAGCCAGATGTTGGGGTTGAGCTTCCAGGTCACCAGCAGGTAGACCACCAGCGGAAACATCAGGTTGACCGGGAAGGCCGCCAGGAATTGCGCCACCGCCTGCACACGCTGCGAATACGCTGGCCGCAGGCCTATCCACACTGCCACAGGTACCCACACCAGCGAGGCCAAGCCAATCAACAGCAGCACGCGCAGCAGGGTGATGAAGCCGAGCATCACCACATGCGCCGCCTCGCCCCAGCCCACCACGGTGTGGACAAACAGTAGCAGCCAAACAAACGCCGCCAGCGTGCCCAGCACAAGCATCACATCCCATACCCGCGTCCAGATAGGGCTAGCAAAGGTGGAGGATGCTGTGTACGGCGCATCGGTGCGCGCAGTGCTAAACCAGCCCAGCGCCCCTCGCATGGCGCGCCAGAAGCGCTGGGTGAGCGCACGCATCCAGTGACTGCGGCCCATCCAGTCGAGCAACCAGGATTGCTGCGCCGTGTCGCCCTGGGAATCTTCAAACCGAAACTTGTTGGCCCAGGCCAGCAGCGGGCGGAAGAACAGTTGGTCGTACACCAGAATGCCCACCAGCATGGCGCCGATGGCGTAGGCAATCGCCATGCCGTTTTTGTCTTCAATGGCGACGGCGATGTACGAGCCGATACCGGGCAACTTGATGTCTTGGTTGGCCACCGAAATGGCCTCGGCCGCCACCAGAAAGAACCAGCCGCCTGACATGGACATCATCATGTTCCACAGCAGCCCTGGCATGGCAAACGGTAGCTCCAGCCGCCAGAAGCGTTGCCAGGCCGAGAGGCGGAACATGCGCGAGGCCTCGTTCAGTTCGTCAGGCACGTTGCGGATCGACGTGTACAGGCTGAACGCCATGTTCCAGGCCTGCGAGGTGAAGATGGCGAAGATGGCCGCGCACTCCACGCCCAGCAAACTGCCGGGAAACAGCGCGATGAACGGTGCGATAGCAATCGCCTGAAAGCCCAGAATCGGCACCGACTGCAAGATGTCCAGCAGCGGGATCATGGCTTTCTCGGCGGCGCGGTATTTGGCGGCAATGGCCGCAAACACAAAGGCGAACAGCAGCGAAAAGCCCAGTGCGATGAACATGCGCAGCGTGGTGCGCAGCAGGTAGTAGGGCAGCACCTCGGGCGAGAGCGAGATCTCCATGGCCTCGCCCACCACAAACGGCTTGGCCATCTGCGCAGCGCCAAAGGCCAGTGCCAGCAGAACCGCCAGCACCAGCGGCAGCAAAGCAAAGTCCCAGCGGTTGGGCGTGGTGGCGAGCAGCTTCCCGCCTGGTGGCTTAGGCCATTTGGTCATTCCTCGCCCTCCCGTCACGGCCGCAGCGTTGTTCTTAAAACCCGCTATGTCAGCGGCTCAGGCTGCGGAGTGGAACACCGTTTTGTAAAGACGGTATGAATTTTGGCGGCCTCAGCCACCAAAAACTCAACCGGCTGCGCGTTTTTGCAAGATCTCGAATGCGGGCAGGGTTTTGCCTTCCAGAATTTCCAGGAAAGCGCCACCGCCAGTGGAGATATAGCCCACGTCTTTTTCAATGCCGTATTTGGCGATAGCGGCCAGGGTGTCACCACCGCCAGCTATCGAAAACGCAGCACTTTCGGCAATCGCGCGGGCAATGGTTTCCGTGCCATGCGCAAACGCATCGAACTCGAACACACCCACGGGGCCGTTCCAGACGATGGTGCCGGCCTTCTTCAATTGCGCGGCCAGGGCGGCAGCGGTTTGTGGGCCGATATCCAAAATCAGATCGTCGTCGGCCACATCAGCCGCCGCTTTGACGGTGGCCACAGCATCGGCCGCAAAGGTCTTGGCGGTGACTACATCGGTGGGAATCGGCACGGCGGCGCCGCGCGCCTTCATGGCGTCGATCACAGCCTTGGCTTCGCTCACCAGGTCGGCTTCAGCCAGGCTCTTGCCGATCTTCAAACCGGCGGCCAGCATGAAGGTGTTGGCAATGCCGCCACCGACGATGAGTTGGTCAACCTTCTCGGCCAGACTCTTCAAAATGGTGAGCTTGGTCGACACCTTGGAGCCCGCCACGATGGCCACCAGCGGGCGCTGCGGCTGGGCCAGGGCCTTGGTGATGGCATCGATCTCTGCCGCCAACAACGGGCCTGCGCAGGCCACTTTGGCGTATTCGGCGATGCCGTAGGTCGTGCCTTCGGCGCGGTGGGCGGTGCCAAAAGCGTCGTTCACAAAGATGTCGCACAGCGCGGCCATCTTTTGCGCCAACTCGGGCTTGTTCTTCTTTTCACCCACGTTGACGCGGCAGTTTTCCAGCAGCACCACTTGGCCAGGGGCCACGGTCACGCCGTCCACCCAGTTGGCCACCAGCGGCACTTCGCGGCCCAGCAGCTCGGCCAGGCGTGCGGCCACGGGAGCCAAAGAGTCGGCGGGTTTGAATTCGCCCTCAGTAGGGCGGCCCAGGTGCGAGGTCACCATGACGGCAGCACCGGCGTCCAGCGCCAACTGGATGCAGGGCACCGAGGCGCGGATGCGGGTGTCTTCGGTGATGTGGCCGGCGTCGTCCTGGGGGACGTTCAGGTCGGCACGGATGAACACCCGTTGACCCGAGACTTTGCCTTGGGCACACAAATCGGAAAAGCGCAAAACGTTCATGGCAACAACTCGCTGGAGATTAAGAAAGCGGGAGCCCGGCTAGGGCGATTGGCGCCAATTCTAGAAGCCAACAGCTGCCAGAAGTTGCGCACATGGCAGTCTCTGCGCAAACGTAGCCTCAACGCCCTACCAACCCAAGCCCAGGTGTAACGGCAAGTAGACCGCCATGCCAATGACGATGGTGATCAACACATCGCGCCGCCAGTAGAACGCCAGCGCCCCCACGATGGCCGCGTAGACCCGCGCGTCAAGCCACAGCGTGGCGAGGTGGCCGTTGGTGACCACCACCTCGGGCACCACCACGGCCGCCAGTGCAGCGATTGGCGCGTATTGCAGGCCACGGTGCGCCCACTGCGGCAGGCTCCAGGATTTGCTGGAGATGAAGAAGAAGCTGCGCGCGATGACGGTGATGCAGGCCAGGCCGACGATCACCACCAGCGTCCAGGCATCGGTTTCGCCCACGGTGGGGCCAAAGTCGGTGAAGCTCATGCCGTCTTACCCTTTGCCCGGTCGTTGTTGGCGGGGGTGAACTTCTCCATGCTCATGCACAGCAGCACCGCGGCGGCAATCGCCACCACAATGTTGAGCTTGAGCGGCAGCGCATAAGCCACCACACCCGCCGCGCCCGCCGTGGCCGCAGCCAGCACGCGCAAACGCGTGGTCGCCAGCGAGCACAAAATGCCCACCAGGCACAGGATGCCCGCGTAACCCAGGCCCCAGGCGGTAGGAATGAAGTTGGCCAACAGCACACCCAACACGCTGGCACTGACCCATGTGCCCCAGTTGAGGAAACAGTTGCCGGCCAGGTAGGCTTCTTGCGCCTGGTGCTCGGCCGGGGTTTCGCCCACCTTGGGGTAGCGCCGGGTGAACAACACGTAGGTCATGTCGGCCGTCAGATAGCCGTGTGTGAGCCGCTCCCAGCGCGGCAAGTGCATCAGGTAGGGCCGCAGGTGCAGGCTGAACACCACAAAGCGCAGATTCACACAAAAGCCGGTGGCCAAGATGATCCACATCGGCGCGCCAGCGATGATCAGTGGAATAGCCGCGAGCTGCGAGCTACCGGCGAACACCAGGATCGCCATCGACAAAGCTTCGACGACGCTCATGCCCGACTTGACCATGGCCACGCCGGTCATCAGGCCCCAGGCGAAGATGCCTGGCGCTTGTGGCCACATGTCACCCATGCCGGCTTTGAATTCGGCGTGCTCGCGCAGGCTGCGGCGTAGAAACATCAGGCAGCCTCGTGGGTCGCTGGCGCCTGCACAAAGCACTGGCCAGATTGCAGATCAAAGCCGCGAATGAAGTCGCGCACCGGCAGGCGTTTGCCGCCCGCGCGTTGGATCTCGGTGATGTTGACTACTGAATTCATAGCTGCCACCGCAATCACATCGGGCGTCATGGCCACAATTTCGCCAAGCTTTTTGCCTTGTGGCGCCGCGCCATCGGCCACGTGCGCCGCCCAGACTTTCAGCGCTTCATCACCGTGCTGCGCCACCGCGCCCGGGAAGGGGTTGAACGCCTGCACGCGGCGCACGATCTGCTCGGCGCTAAGCGACCAGTCGATGGCGGCTTCGTGCTTTTCGATCTTGTGCGCGTAGGTCACACCCTCGGCGGGTTGCGGCACGGGGCGCAGGCCACCGCAGGCGGCCAACTCCAGCGCTTCAACAATCATCCGGCCACCCAGGCTGGCGAGCTTGTCGTGCAGCGTGGCGGTGGAGTCGTCTTGGATGGCAATGTCTTCAATCAGCAGCATGTCGCCGGTGTCCAGCCCCGCATCCATCTGCATGATGGTGACGCCGGTGCGTGCATCGCCGGCCTCGATGGCGCGGTGGATGGGCGCGGCACCGCGCCAGCGCGGCAGCAGCGAGGCATGGATGTTCAAGCAGCCAAGGCGCGGCACATCCAGCACCCATTGCGGCAGGATCAGCCCGTAAGCGGCGACCACCATGGCGTCAGCCTTGGCATCCAAAATGGCTTGTTGTGCGGCGGCGGCTTCCTCGGGGAACTTGCCGTCCAGGCGCAAGCTGCGCGGTTGCGCCACGGGCACACCCAGGGTCTGCGCAAATTGTTTGACGGGCGAAGCCTGCAGCTTCATGCCGCGCCCTGCGGGACGGTCGGGCTGGGTTAGCACCAGCGCAATGTCGAAGCCGGCGGCCTGCAATTGCTGCAGGGCCACGCGGGCAAATTCGGGCGTACCCGCGAAGATGATGCGCATGCAATCTCTTTTGATTTTGAATTGAAAGCCAGCGGCGGGCCGCACACGGCGCGTCCCTCTAGACGCCACGGCTCAACGGTAAAACTCAGCGCCGGTCGGGCACGTTCAGTAAATCCAGGCCTTGTTGGGTGCGGCGCACCATGCCGGCCGTGTCGAAATAAACCCAGAAAAACTTGTCGGTGCCGTCGTTCCAACGGTAGGTCCAGATGTCGCCTTGCCATGTGGCCACATGGTCCACGCTGGCAGGGCGGCCATAGCCCCAAAGAATGTCATCGGTGGTGGTGGTGCCAGAGGTGTCAATGCGCGCAAACTCGTTCAGCGTCAGCGCCTGGTACGAGCGGGCAACACGGCCTGTGGGCTCCAGATCCACGTTCCAGGCAAACTGCCCGAAGGGCTGCCCGGAATACTGCATGCGGGTGGTGGTGCCACGCGTGAGTTCGGCCGTGGGCTTGCCGTAGCGCTCGAGCACTTGTTCGCGCGACTCGCCTTCGGGCACCGGGAACGTGGCGCATCCGGCCAGCGAGAGTGCAGCCAATGCCGCTGCCAAAAGTTGTTTACCGCGTGCCATGGCTGTCTCCTGAGATTTGATTTCAGCTGCGTTTGTCTTTTTCAAGATCACGCTTGGCTTTGAGCATTTTGGTTTTGATCCGGTTCCGCTTCAGCGGCGACAAGTATTCGACAAACACTTTGCCCAGCAGGTGGTCCATCTCGTGCTGGATGCAGATCGCCAGCAAACCATCGGCTTCGATGGTGCGCGACTGGCCTTCACCGTCGAGCGCCGTCACCTTCACCTGTGTGGAGCGCTCCACGCCGTCGTAAATGCCAGGTACCGACAGGCAGCCTTCGTCATTCATCACCCGCTCGGGGCTGGCCCAGACAATCTCGGGGTTGATCAGCACCATGGGCGCGTTGCGCTCTTCCGAGGTGTCAATGACGATCAACCGCTCGTGCACGTTGATCTGCGTGGCGGCCAGGCCGATGCCATTGGCGTCGTACATGGTCTCCAGCATGTCGGCGATCAAAGTCTTGATGCGCTCGTCCACCTTCTGCACCGGGCGTGCTAAGGTGTTCAAACGTGGATCGGGGAATTGAAGAATAGGTAGTAACGACATGAAGACTCGACAAATGTGTGGCTATTTTCGCCACTTTTGACCCTTGAGCGTTTGACTGAACCCAATAATCGTTGCCCATCCAAGGGCTTGGGCGCAAAATCGTGCGTCATTTGCGGTGAGTTTTAAGCAAGTTTGCAACGTTTTTAGTGCAAAAACCTATGAAATACATGATGGCGGGAGCCAGTACACGAACGGCCATTGCCGCATGCCTGGTTTCGCTATTTGGATGGGGCCAATCCGCCCAGGCGCAAAGCTACCCCGTCACCCCTGCACAACAAGCTACGGCAGCACAAGTCGCCCAACAAGGCGTGCCGATCGCCGACTTGGCCCCCAACGCCCCCGACACGTACACCGTGAAAAGCGGCGATACGCTATGGGGTATCTCGGGCATCTTCCTCAGCCGTCCGTGGCGCTGGCCCGAGCTGTGGGGCATGAACCTGCAAGACATCCGCAACCCGCACCTGATCTACCCAGGCCAGCGACTGTTTCTCGACAAGCGCGACGGCCGCGCCATGCTGCGCACCGCCAGCCTGAATGATGGCGGCACCATCCGCGTGTCGCCACGCACACGTTATGAGTCGTTGCTCGACAACGCCCTGACCACGCTACCCACACACCTGATCGAAGCGTTTTTGTCTGAGCCGCTGATCATCGACGAAGCCACGCTGGCCATGGCTCCGCGCATTGTGGCTACACAAGACGGCCGCGTGCTCATCAGCCGGGGGGATCGCGCCTATGCACGGGGTTCCGCCGAAACCCCGCTGTCGGACGCCAAGGGCCAGCCACGCGACTTCCGCGTGTTCCGCAATGCTGTTCCGTTGAAAGACCCAGGTACCAAAGAGATCCTGGGCTACGAGGCTAGCTATGTGGGCAAGGCCCGCTTGGTACGCGGCGAAAGCCTTCAAGAGTCGAAAGATGTCGACAGCGATGGCAAGCGCGCCATCGAGATCGTTCCGGCCAGCCTCGACTTCATCAGCTCCAAAGAAGAGTCGCGCGTGGGCGATCGCCTGTTGCCAGAACCGCCACGTGAGTTGTTGAACTACGTGCCGCGCGCACCTTCACAAGAGATTGACGGCCGCATCGTGTCGATTTACGGCAGCGCTGTAGCCAACGCCGCACAAAGCCAGATTGTGGTGATCAACCGCGGTACCAAAGACGGCATCGAACGCGGCCACGTCTTGACGCTGCTGTCGGACGGCGGCACCCAGGTCGACAAAACCGACCCGTCAAAGCCCGTCATCAAACTGCCCGACGAACGCAACGGCCTGCTGATGGTGTTTCGCCCGTTTGAACGGCTCTCTTACGGGCTGATCATGCAGATCAACTCGGGCGTGAAAGTGGGCGACCGGCTGGCCACCCCGCACTGACTGAAGCGGCGCAACCCGGCTAAGCGGCATTCGCCGCTGGCACCGCGTTCCTTGAACCGGAGGCTTACAGCGAATGCAACACGACGATCTGGCGGCTTGGCTCCGCCTTACGCTGACCCCAGGTATTGGCAACACTGCTGCGCGCCGCTTGTTGGCGGCTTTTGGGCCGCCCCAAACGGTATTCGGTCAAACCCCAGACGCCTTACGGCAAGTCGTTTCAGCTCCTTTGGTTGAAGCGCTGCTGACGACTCCCGCAGAGCTGGCCGATTTGCTGGAAACCACTTGGTTGTGGCTGCAACCCAAACCTGAAGCGACTACCCCGCAAACCACACGGGCCATCGTCGTTCTCGGTGATGACGACTACCCCAGCAGCCTGCTCGCGATGGAAGATCCACCGCTTATGCTGTACCTGCTGGGGCGTGTGGATCTTTGGCATCAAGGCGCGTTTTCTGCGCTGGCCATGGTGGGCAGCCGCAACCCCACACCCCAGGGCGAAACCAACGCCCGCATCCTGGCTCACGGCTGTGCCGCTGCAGGGCTGACGATTGTCTCCGGCCTGGCGCTGGGCATCGACACCGCCGCACATGAAGGCGCGCTGGATGGCGCAGCCACGGCGCCCGACCAACTGGCCACAGTGGCTTTTGTGGGCACCGGGCTGGACCGCGTCTACCCCAAGAGCAATCTGGCGCTGGCCCACCGCATTGCCGCGCACGGCTTGCTCATCAGCGAGTACCCGCTGGGCACACCGCCCATTCCCAGCAACTTCCCCAAACGCAACCGGCTGATTGCAGGCTTGAGCCAAGGCACGCTGGTGGTGGAAGCGGCGCTGAAATCGGGCTCATTGATCACGGCCCGGTTGGCATCAGAGCAAGGATTAAGGCGAGTAACCCAGACTTATGTGTGTTAAGACGCGCACATCTGCGAGTGGATCTTGCTTGTTCGATCGCCAGACTAAGAGATCCGTGTGCCTTATCTACGCAAATTGCTTCGAAGAGCATCAAGCTGGAGTTTTAGGCTACTTACTTTACGTCTCAACATCCTGTTCTCTTGTTGGAGAAGACCGTTCTCAGCATCTCGCCGGGCAAGTTCGGCAGATAGACGAGGACATTCCCGCCCTAACTTTTCCAACTCTCCCTTCTCTTCGCCTGCTACCTCTTTTTGGACTTTTTCATTGTGGGCTCTCAACAGCTTCAGCAGTTCCTCGTTTCGTGCCGCATGGAGGGAAACAGTGCTCTTAAGGCCCGCCATCCGGCAAAGTTCAATCTCTGACCAAGTTATCTCAGGCTTAATGGATAACAGCATCTCGTAAGCCCTCCACAATGCCAAATTAGTTTGGTGCGCACTTTCGGATTGGCGTGCTTGAAGACCTGAAATGCTGCCACGAGGCTTCCCTCGCGCCATCGTGTCGCCGTTGTTCATCTCTGCTGTCGTCCAGTGTCCGCTCCACTATCCTGTGCAAGGAGCTTTTCAATTTCGGCCAATTGCACCTTCAAATGCTCTCTCTTAGCGGGTTGGCGGGAAAATCGTTTAAGTAAGCGTTGATTTTCTGCTTTACGAAACATCAATGTTTCTAAAGCCGCGTCTAGTTTGATCACTGAGTTCTTGCAGTCGGCCGGACGGCAATTTACTTTTTCTCCGCCGCAAAGAGCTCGCTCTGGCCTATAAAGGCACAACCCGTCACCAACCTGATCAATCAGTGCTTTCTTTGTGAGTGAATTTAGGAAATCATCCTTTTCCTCGCGAGCAAGACCAATAAACTCCAGTTTCATTGCTGAAATTTCGGATGCACCGCCACCAACAAGATGATCCGAACCAGTCAATAATTCAGCATACTGTTCCTTGGACCAATTATTTTTCTCGAGAGACAAATACTCCCGGGTACTGGGGGCGCCATACTGCTGCGTCAGATTTATATCGTGATGTTTTAATTGAGTCTGCAACTCAACTGCCCCCATTCCATCACGAGTAACAATTCTTGCATAAGTTCGCCTTAGATCAATAACCGAAATTCGTCCCTGAACCTCGGCTAGATCAATATTATGATGATTTGCAAGGAGATTTATTCCCTTCAAAGCTGCGTTAGCCTCCATTTGCCGCCCATTAGTTTCTGTTTTTTGTCGATTGCTACCACGGAATAAATAATTTGACGCCTGATTATTAATATAACTATTGACTTCAGACAACGCCTTTATTGCCTCATGTGCAAGCGGCATTGTCTGCCATTCCTCAATTTTCGGGACTGGTTGCCATTTACTCAGTTTTCCATTTATAAAATACGCTTTAATTCTGGAATTTGCAAAAACTACCTCCTTAACCGTACAGATCTCTTCGACGCCACCTTGGATCGAGCGTAGCTCGCCTGAACGCATTCCAGTTAAATAACCCACCAATATAAACACACTACTTCTGAAAAGGACAAAGTCTTTCTTGAGATACAAATCCCGCACATCCTCCTTCTCTCTTTTTTTCTTATAGTAAGCTTTCTGTCCAATAGTTTCTTTTTTTCTATTTTCATCAGCTCGATATTGCAGCCGATCAATTAAAAAATTCTTCCTTTCCAGTTCAGCAAGAGCTGCATAAAATATTGCCCTTGTCAAATTATCCGACCAAGGCTGAGTTGACAGTTGGTCACGAGGAATTAATTTTTGAGCATTTTCCCTCGACCATTTACCACAACTGCCTTCGGCCTTCCAAGGATCAAAACTAACAAAATCCGCAAGCTTACTGCGCTGAAGATAAAGCCATTCGATACCCGTGGCCCGGCTGAGCAGAGCTCGATTATTAATAGGCGCATCACCTTTTCCTTTAAGTGGCGATTCGGCTAGTTGCTTAAGAAATTGCGATAAGTCAAATTCTGTCAAATCAGCAGCACGACCAATTCCATTTCTAGACATGTAAATATATAAGTTCCCCAGTCCGTGCCCCAAGCTGACGCTCTTTGCGATAGTTGCAATCCCTAGTTGAGCTCTGGGTGGATCGAATATCAATGAATAAACCAGGCATTTGAGTGAGTCGATGAGATCATCACACTGGTTCACTGATATATATCCAAATTTCGGCAGAAGCTGTTTAAAATTAACTACAAGCTTCGCACGGTTTATGCCAGGATTTTCATCAGCAAAACTCCACTCCATATCAGAAAATACGGAAAGACTTGAAATTCTTACCCCCATCCTTTCTGCCCGCACCATCTCCCTAGTTACAACCAGAACTGGCAAGAACGTCTTTTCTGTAGTTTCCATAAGTCACTCATTTAGGAGCTTTACTTTTTTAATCTACAAGCAATATTCTTTTGAAGGCTTCAATTTCGCCTGAACCCTTAGATTATTAATTAATTCAATCTCATACTTTGGAAGTATAAATTCAATAAAAATTCGTTCTTTTTCCCCAATAATTTCCTCATATTGATGCAACGAAATCTCCTTATTTGATAATTTCATTTTGTAAAAATTTTGCATCGAAAAAAATCTATAGATATCCTCCAAAGTGACGACTAGGTTTTGACAATATAAGCAAGCATTCATCGCAGTACACCTCTCCCCTTTAACCTGCCCTTTCCATGGAGATGCCTTAATATCACGACAGTGTGCACTTATTGTTTCTACCAAACCACCTTTCCCACTGGAAAGACTTTTGATCGCCGCCTCATCTCTATTTTCACCAACAGAACTTCCAACTAGAAGAGCTTGAATATGAACGCCTCTTCTCCAAATCAATTCAGCCTCTGGAATTTTTCCCACATAATTTGCTGAAGTTTCTATTCGAGAATGCGATAGCAAAACTTTTACACCTTCCAAATCCCCTGTTTGTTGGTAATGGTGAAATGCAGCCGCTGGCCGAAAATTTGAGGACCAATGTCTTGAGCTATGCGGCACGCCCTCTTCATTCAAAGTTAGCCCCTTTTTTAAAAACCATACCTTGACAGCTTTTTCAAAACCTTTCTTTGTAAGCTCGCTGTTGTCAAACCTTGCTTGTCCAAGCCTAGTGCAGAATAAATAATTGTTTCCCGCCTCTCTATATGGGGCCGTTATCTTCAAGAGACTGTTTATTATTGATGATGGTGCCAAAATAGACGATCGCTTTAGTGGAACCGTTACCCCACACTTATTTGCCCTTAATTTTTTCCACTGGACAGAATCTTTATCTTTCTCAAACGGATTCCTAAGCAAACAATCCACTTTCAGTCGGCGTATCACCGATGGATTTAGTGCTGTCGTCATTAAGAGACCAATGTAATAAGGGCATAAATCATTAATTGTCAGCGTTTGCATTATTTTATTTCTGGCATAGAAATCTTTACATCCACCATGATGCTCCTTCAAAGCCCCATACAATTTTTTCTCTAAATCCTTATTCTTTTCATTGACAAGTCCCTTTTTCAGTTCATTTTGCCAAATCCAATCCAAATATTTTGGACTCTTCCACTTGGTGGAATATTTAATCGGTGATGGCAAACCTAAATATCTACTCCCATATTTTTCTCCGGCCTGAATTTTTTCGTAGAATTGAAATAATCTTTCACGCGCTCTCGCTTGCTCGAGATACCGAGCCCCTTCGGGCCAAAATCCAAAAATAAATGCATACCCCCCTGGCATTCCTCTGAT
Source organism: Hydrophilobacter chitinilyticus (assembly GCF_049860745.1). Lineage (GTDB taxonomy): Bacteria > Pseudomonadota > Gammaproteobacteria > Burkholderiales > Burkholderiaceae_C > Rhodoferax_B. The sequence goes on from NZ_CP187561.1 coordinate 5,862,032, forward strand.
CTCGGCAATATCTAAGCACTTGCAGTCGCAGTTGTTCTCCCACCACCAAACTCGATATTCATGAGACAACCCTTTTAAAGGTTGAGAACTGATTTCAGGCATCTCCGGTGCAACATCATCCAATGGAGGCGCAATACCTACCCACTGAGATGCCAACTCCGCCAATCTTTCTCTATTTGTTGCCTGAATGTCCTCGATAACACATTGGGCGATTGATTTCAAATCTGCAGATGTATAGCCCTTTTTCGGCCGAACATAATGATTGTTGGACTTTGGAAATTGAAATGGCGGCACACTTAGATCAGGGGCTGCCCATGCCTGCCCTTCCCATTGCTCGAAGTAAGGGCTCAGTAATCGAAAAGTGCTCGCCTGGCTTCTATAGCCCAGGTTCTTAAGATCTTTTAACCACCGTCCATACTGCCTAAGAAGTGCCTCAGTGATGTCGATTGGTGTTTGAGGTCGGTGCTCTCTTGGAATACTCATTAAGAATTTCTGAAAGTAGCGCATTGCGCTCTTCGTACTACATCTTGTCTCATGCCCAACTGCTCTTGACCTTCTTAGCAATGCCCAAATCAAAGCCTTAATGATTTCTTCAACAGTTGGATCGAAATCCTCAAAGCTATAAAAATAGACATGTCCGTTGTTTTTACAAGTCAACGAGAAAACCAAAGGAACTGTTGATGGGCCGTCTGGCCAATATTGATCGCAGTTCATCTACGGCACCTCAAAACCTGACTCTAGGTATGACACATATTTCTGAAAGTCTTCGCTCTGCCCTAAAAGTGCGGCTTCACCTATATAAATACTTGTTACCTTGACAGATGAATGCCCGAGAATTTTTTGGAGTCTTACAATGTCTCTATTTTTGAGGTAATCGTAAGTAGCAAATGTATGCCTCAAACTATGGGGGGTGATTTTTCTTTTAATTTTTTTGCTAAGACTTCTAAAAATACCTTGAATATATCCAGTGGTAAGAGCTCGACCAAAATGGCTTAAAAATAGAACCTTTGTCACTTTAGATATTTTTTTGATCTCAAGTATCTTTTCTCGCTCCAGTTCTATATATCCAAATAAATCACGTGCAAGTCCCCCAGGGATTGGAACGAAACGCCTTTTTCGCCCTTTTCCGATGATTGATGCCATCGCGTATCCATTTTTTTCATCTATCGCCCCTAGATTATCAACCTCCAATCCAACCACCTCTGACACTCGCATCCCTGACTCAGACATTAGTCTTGCAATCAGATTATTTCTCACCCCATACTTGCCAGAAATCGCCTTCGTCTTTAATTTATTCTCGAATTCATGAACATACTCCAATAAACAAAATTTGATTGGCTCAATAATCGGTTCATCCAATATTCCCAGTCTTGAATTTGCGCTCATCAGATATTTTCTGACTGGGATTTTCTTTTCACCTTTGAATAAATCACTATTTTCTTCAGAATCACACCAGCGGCAATATCCCAATGCCACCGTTAAAGCTAAGTTTGAGGATCTAGGTTTATTCTTTTTTACTGCGGCGAGATAGTGAGCATATTCAGCCAACAATTGTCTCGTGAGTTCTTTTGATAGCGACCTCGATTTTTCCAGCCACTTATAGAAATTTAACAACTGATCTGAATATGTCTTTATCGTATTTATTGACCAGCTACGGCAGTTATCAACAATGTACCTATTTACATTTTTAACAGGTACGCCATGTTTATCGAAAATCTGCGGTAGCGTACCGAGACTTCTAATTGAAGACTTCTTACTCCCAGAGAAATCAACCGCCATCAGCTTCATGGATAGCTATCTTTTTACAAAGAGCTCAGAATTTTTTTCGAGCTGGGAATACTATCGCTCGTGACTACAGCGTTCAAGAGTTTATTGTTTTTCCGGCTCGCAACTTCTTTTCACCGTCCCACGAAATAGCCAGATTTAAATTAAATAATGTACATATTGCATAGATTTGATACTTTATTAGGACAATCGCTATGCATACTCCTTTGACAGTACTCTTCAAAACAGTGCTCCTCCGGCCAATATTCGATAGTTTTTTTGGGTAATTCATGCGTCCAATAAAAAAGCCCGCTATTGCGGGCTTCTGGCACAACCGTTCCGCTAGGGAGCGTTGTGGAATGGTTCGGGTGGGGCACGAGTTATGGCCTGACCATCTCTATAAGATTGTCCTATCCCATCGCTCCTTAAGTGAAGAGCTCGACTTTGCCCTTGTAGTCTTGCGAGACTAATCGAAGATTCGGGAGAACGAGGTGGCCGGCAGTGAGAGAGGGCCGCCAGGCCTCAAGCGCAAACAAGGATCCTCTACCGAGTACAACACTGAGGCTCGCCCTTTGTTCGCATTTGTAGAGCTTGGTCACGAGCTCGATTGCCCGAATCCGGATTTCGTATCAGTACATGAACCACTTCGTAGTAGTCCTAGTTTTTGTACGTATCTCGGTTAATAGCTGTAGCACGGTATAGCACCGAGCATTGGGAGATTGATAGACGATGCTCTTGGATTTAGACGCCGCCGTTTTTCTCTCGACCGTTGGACCGTCGTCCCTTGGGACGGATGAGATGCTCCACTTGCTTCACGGTGTCTCCACTGTCGATATCCAAGGCAGCGCAAATCTTAAGTAAGACAAAAAGCGTTGGTTGACTTTCTCCACGCTCTAGCCGCCCGTAGTAAGACCGTTCTAAACCAGCCATGTGGGCCATCAACTCTTGCGAGATGCCTGTTTCAAGGCGAACGTTACGAACAACCGATCCAAAAGCCGCGGCAACTTCGGCATCGAAACTTGTGGCACCTGGCGGACGGCCACGGGCCGGAGTTGGGGTTGGAATTGGACGGAAAGGCATCCACCCAAGGGTCTCGTTTCCGTCCTTATAAAGCCACGTTATTTAAAACGCAGAAATTACATTTTGGGTCGGCTTTCTGAGTTCTCAGTCCTTTGATTGATGCCGCGTCCGTCGAACGTCTGTACGGTAACTTCCCGCCCGAAATCGGGCTTCAGGCACCGGTTGCCCTTTTAATTCCTCGTCAAGCTCCCGAACGAACTCGACAAAGTCGATGTCGAGCGCGGTCAACCACGCCCTAAGTTCAACCACATCGAGCCGGCGCATTCCGCGCTCGACCTTGCTGACCGTCGCCTGCCCGCGCCCAAGACGGGTGGCCAGATCCAGTTGCCGGAGGCGTTGGAGGGTACGCCCGCTGCGGAGCAGACTGAGAAAAACGTCGTTATGGCGACTGTGTAGGGACTTGAGCATGAACTACCTTCAGTGCAGAACGTAGATCAACTTTTGACGTATTCGGAAATGGAATCTATCCACACATGCCGAGCCCGCCAATCGAAAGGTTGGAGCGAAAGTTCAGCGTTGTCCTCATAATTAATGCGTTTTATATAACGCAGGCCGCTACCCGAACAGAGGTCTTTTCCTCCAGTTCTACTACTAATCTATGCCGATCGTTCTCGTCCAGAGGACGCGGCATGTTTCGGGCCTATCCAAACCATTTATGTTCATCGCACACGAATCCACTCGTCGTCCTACGTCTCAACTCTTTGCTCACTACGGGGAGTCCCACTTTTCTGCCGTAGAACTGGCCATTGACGCAATCTGGTTCGTCGTCACCAGTACAGAAACGGAGTCAATAGAGGGCGAGACATACAAACTTCAACGCACGTGGCTGTTGAGTCATCCCTTACAGCTTCGTACGTTCCTCGAAGCAGGAAACGAGGTCAATGACATCCTGATCGTGACACCCAGTTATGCGAATGGCTCTGACGGCTGGCGAATGGACCGCTTAAGCAGGGTGTGGCACGCGAACGAGCCTGACGACAACGTCGCCAATACCTATGTCTTCGAAACCTCAACAGGTCGTCGGTTCTCCAACTCGGCGGCACGGACGCCTGTAGAAGACATGGTTGTCGGGAGTATGTTCCTTCAAATGCCGACCAAGGCTGACTTCGCCGAAAGCTCAACGCCGTGCCTGTGAGCAGCACCTTTTCGCACCGAATGCTCCGCGAAATTTAGCCAAGGGCCGCATAGAAAATGGGATTGCAATCAGTGCTTCGAAGCAACCAGGTGTGTGTCTTCTGTCGCTCGTGAGCTGATGGAGGCCGAATACTAGATCAACAGCACGAAAAAACTGCTTCCCTACCTTGAACTTTCAGCTCCTTTGTCGGATGAAAAGAGAAAAGCGATATGCCAGCCAAACGACGTTTCAGGAGCTCGGCGTACGAGGCGATTCACTCAGCCGCGCTTGCCCTGCATTCAATAAAAGTTGTTGATGACGACCAACTGCGTCAGTACGACATAGCTTGCTTCTCATCCATACCCACCTTTACGCCAACTCAAATTAAAAAGCTACGCATAAGCCTCCGGTTGACTGAAGCGAGCTTCTCGGCATATCTCAACACTGCTGAATCGACCGTTAGACGGTGGGAGTCTGGCAAGCAGCGTCCCAGCGGAGCGGCACTCAGACTCTTGAGTGTTGTGCAGAAACATGGTCTAGATGTATTGAAACCATAACGACGCACTCGACCTTATGCTGCCCACTAGCGTCTACGCCATTCACTTTCAAAACGATCGTGAAGCCCCTGAGGTACCGTGGCAACCTCACGTTGCCATTTCAAGTTGGAGAGTCATCGAAACACCGGATGGTGACCGGCATCTTCTGGCATTACTGTCCGGAAGAACCATACGCATCACAACTGCGTTGACGACAATCAATTGTGTGACGCGGACGGCAACGACGGCTTCGGGCCGGACCTACGAGTTCCTGGCGGGACCTGAAGAGTCTTCGGTGATTCGGTCTGCATTCGAGATCAATGCCCACTGCAAAGGAATCCAAGAGTTTGTCGATATCAGCGATGTCTTTTGGGCGGCGATACGCGCGGTTGAGCAATAACTTCTAATGAAGCAACGTGCGTATGCCGGTCTACTTGAGCATCTGCTCCGGTAACTGATGACTCGCATCGTGCAAAAATCTGGTGCGGACCGTCGAACTCACCGTGCCGGAGTGCCGCCGCAGTGAACTTTTGCCAAATTGGTACTATCGGCGCGACACATGCCGAAAAGCTTGGCTACAGACCCCTTGCTGAGTTTTCTGCGTGCCAATTTAGAGCGCAAGCGCCAGATATGGCGCTGCGGGTTGATGCGGTCTACATTTCGTTAGGCATGAGAGGAAAGATTGAACTAATGTCACGCGGATCATCACTTCCAAGCGAAGTATTCAAGGACGTCCTCGACTTGGCTGCCCGCCAACTGCACATTGAGTCCAGCAAGGCTTCTGCGTTTAAACACACTGGCGTTCGTGGAGACGAGAGAGCAGCAGCCCTTGCAAACTTTCTTCGACAACACCTTCCGAGCAATATTGGAGTTTCAAAAGGGGAGGCTATCGATTTCCGCGATAGAAGAACTGGCCAGTTGGACATTCTGATCTATGACGCGGATATGTGTGCGCCTATCAGTAGTCAATCGGAAAATGTCCTTGTGCCTGCGGAGAGCTTGCTCGCGGTTATTGAGGTAAAGACAACCCTTACGCAGAACGATCTCAATAGCTGCTTTGTTGCAGCCCGCAAAGTACGTGCTGTCCGACCATTCAAGCAATCTTTCGTTCCCGCTCGAGAAGAGGGTAAGGCAGCAGAAGATGGCAACTTTCGGTGCTTGTACGTGGTGTTCTCGTATGACACCAATCTAGGTGCCGATGACTGGCTCAAGAAGGAATTCAAACGCCTCGCAGGCGCCGCTAGCGAGGCTAACGGGAAGTTGAATCTGATCGATGTTGTCTATGTGCTTCGCCGTGGCATGATTCGTCCGGCCGGGAGGACCGGTAAAGTGAATGACGACGATCAAATGAATATGTTCCTCGAGTTCTATCTCCACCTGGTGAACTTTCTTCGGCGGGAGATGCCAAGGCGGCCGGCAATGGACTGGCAAGCTTATTCGAGTAAATCATCAAAGGGCTGGGAACAACTGAGCGATGCCTAACCATTCAAGCTCACGCCTTCCGGTGCCGCGGAATTCAAACGTTGAGCGGTGATTGACCACAAGCGTCGATACTGACTCAATACGAGCGAATGGTCATTACCAGCGATCTAGTCAAAGATTCCGGATGGTGCTCAGTCGAAGCCAGCATACGCAGTAACGAGCGTGGCGGCGTCGTTCGAATCCGGGATCGGCTGATTGCCGTCAGTATCGATAGAGGATGCCCCCAGACGATCAGGCTCTTTTTAACCCCCTTTTTACGGGTTTAGTAAGGCCTCGGCAGTTGCTGTTCTTCTATCTACGCCAAGCATTACGCCTTGGTGTTGTGGAATGCTACACAACTACCCGTCGAGTCTCCGTCTTCATCGTCAGTCACCTCCCACACTTCCCACATGAATTCGCTGAGTTGAATTACCTCAAATCGGTCGTCGTGGTTCGTCATAGTCATCTAAGTCGCATGCATTGAGATCGGAACATTCTGAAGGGATTTCACTCAGACGTCGCAAGTATGCTGCTTGGCTCAAGAGGCGAGTTCGAGGCCAGTCCCTCTTGTGGACACTAGAGTTGTGGAAATCTGATCACCAGCGCCAATCCAAAACTCGTGGAATCAGCAATGTTCTGAAAAAACTGCGCGCGATGAGCGTTCCCATCTCTTCCAACAAAAGCTTCCGCACACAGAAGGAAATCCGTCGCCCAGCTACCTCGCGCCAATTTCAACAGTGCATAGGCCAACTATTGCGGCGGCATCTAATTTGTGAAAACGTAGCTGCCTTTCTACTTCACGTGCGTCCCTATATTCGCTCTTTGCAGCCAACGCTATCGCATAACGGTGAATCCCATCCCTAAGCCGTTGTAGGCCGGCTTCATTTACGATTCTGATATGCGGATCAGGCGAAGCCGCATGCTCAAAGACCGTCTTGGGGTGCACCAAAATTGGTGTTTTTACGCAAGACTTGTCGTACTTTTCTTCAAACCAGACAATGGAGCCGTTCAGTTGGTTAGTGTCGTGCTTCGACACTTTCTCCGCTTTTGTAGCCCCACTCTTGCACTCAATAACCAAGTAGTTCAAGCCGCCCATTGCCCAGAGGTTATCCGGCCCTCTTCCAATTTTGTCTTCAGGTCTCTCCGAGCCGAACCCAAGGAACGCCCCCAAATCCTTCATTGCCGCTTCAAACCTCTTACTACCTTCTTCTCCCCAATCGAGATCATCCAGAAGACCATTTACCCAAATGATGAGGTCGTTACCCTCAAGAAACCTCGTCATAAAGCCGACCGCCGCTGTCGCTTGGCCTGCAGCAGGAGCATTCAGACGTTGATAGGTCACTCCCGCAAGAGGCCTTAGCAACCTAGCGTTCAGGCTCAGCGCAGAAAGCTGTAACTCCTGCGCTTTTGCCGGATCTTGGAAACCAACGTACTCGGCTAACTGCTGCTTTAAGTAACCCTTCACATGAGGTTCTTTTGCGGCATTCACCGCAGCCTGTGCTTTCTCCGCAGCCAAGTCGAACCTATTGATGCGTGCCGCATCAAATGCTGCACGTAGAGAAACCTGATTCGCGTCCAGATTTCCGTCGACTACCGGTGGAGCATTGATCACGGCGTTGCGGTCTGCACTTACCCAGTTTGCGTCTTGGTTTAGACAGAGATCAAGGATGGGCATAAGCTCAGCGAGTTCTTTGCCGCGAACTTGGCTCGCCACGTTCTTACCCAAATTGATCTGCGCACGCGTGGCCGATGAAAACATTGCCTCTGCTTCGGGCTGATGAAGCCGTTGAGTTAGTCGGCCCCCAAGCAACAAGACTACACAATAGTCGTCGCTTGAGCGTACACCTCGGCCCATTCCCTGCTCTATTCGCTGGACTTGACGAATTAGCTGCCGGTTGGTGCCATCGAGCATTAGCATCTCGGCTCGCTCTCCTAGGCCATAGGCTTCCGGTAATCCATCGATCACCAGCAGTTCGCATGCTTTTCCAGGCAGATCGATGCCGTCATACTTGTTTATGAGAACGGTCAATCCAACGTGCCCATGTTTAAGGCGCTCAACCCCTGCCTGTATGGTGTCCTTGTCTAGAACTTGTTGAGCTGCCTTGGTCCAGAATTCACTTCGTTTGCGTGATGGCACGATCACCACAACGTTTCGCTGCTTGGCAATGCCAGCGACCAGACCACGGATTTCCTCCTGCGAATAGTCAGGGTTGATCTCCTGCGGGGCAAGGATCATACGGTCACCGATATCACCGCCACCCTTCGGGCGAATAGGCCTACCGACTTGTTCCGAGTCGGCCTGGAAGTGGCTGACCAAAATAGAGTCGTCCGCCAACGTCGCGGTCATGTAGATACGTCGTTGTGCTGACGCAAAGGACGGTATTCTGTCTATAGGGACGAAGCGAGGTGCAATCTCTAAGTGCCCACCTCCAAACAGGCAAGTACACAACGGAATACACTCACGAAGCAATGGCCAAGACCACTGTAGATCATTGGATTCGCGATTCGCATGAAGCAGCTCGGTGACTTGCTGTTGCTTTGCCTGCCATGCCCAGAAAGGTACGGTCATGACGATCGACGGATCGTATGCCTGAACGTCCAATAAGCCCGTTGCCGATTGATTTTTCAAATCCTCTTCAAACAACTGCAGCAATCCATCGTACACAGGATTACCGGCCTTCGACTTCATAGAAAACTGCTCATGTACCAAGCTCAAGCAAGCATGTGCATCGTCGATGACGATACAACCGATCGGAATCTTTCGCTCACCGACGCCGAAAACGGAACGTGCATTGAACAGTTTATGAACGTTGATAACCAGAATCGACCGACCCGCTAGAAAATCCGGGCTGTTCTCGTCTGAAGTTGCGGCGATACCCAGAGATCCCGCCTCGCTAAGAACCTGTTTTACCAAGAACGGATCTGGAGCGACGTAAACAGCTGGCTTGACGTTTTCGTTAAGAGAGCTTTGCAGACAGAGTAGACCAACTACGGTTTTCCCACCACCCGTGTTCATCTTGATCGTCAGATCCTTTACGGACCTTCGTTCATGCCATGCATCCAGTACATCGGATTGCTCATCGTGCGGTCGCTTAAAGCGAGGATCACGCCTCAAGGTGGTGAAAATTTTCCGCGGATCCGTCTGGATCGCGACTGTGCCCGCATTGAGTTTCCCGAAATCCAGAACCATTAATCGTCCTTTCTTGTTTGCCAGCAGTTTCTCTGAATTGTTGCACGCTGCCTCCAAAAGAACTTGCGCGTTAGCTCTCTTGATAACCTGTTTGCTAGCAAAGAGACCAAGACCTAGCATTCAAGGGGACGCGCTTGGCTGCCTCTCAAAGCATATGAAAGCGCTCGTGCCGCTCCCGATAGCCATTTGCATAGATGCCTTGAAGTGATGCATCAACGTAGTACCTTACGGAGGAGTCATGAATGTCGATGAATTCACCTACTGTGTTCGGTGGAGTCCTGCGAAGCAACTCTACCGTGCAACCTGTGACGGGTTTCCGCTGTTGGATTGTTTGCGGACAACCCCGCAAGAAGCGCTCCTTGAGCTTAGACGGATGGTTAAACAGGAAATCGCGCTCCAAAACTCAGATGGACACGGCGAATGCTGAAGCACTACGGTCACCAAAGGTCATTTGGTGCATTGGTATTTAAGCTAATTGTTTCTGCCGCGCTCGTAGCGAAGCAGCCCAGTCCTTCAGGGCCTGAAGATCCATCAATACATCCGCAGGTGGGGGTGGAGAAGCATTCCGGCCAGCAGACGGGTCGTGCGCATCAACTATGTCGCAACACTTCTTGTATCCCGCCGTGAAGGTATCGCAGTCGGCTTCTGTAAGAACGCTCACCTTCTTAAGGTCTTTAGCGTTGATGTAGTCACGATGTCTCTGCACAACCCGGAAGAAGGCGATGTCCTCCAAGCCGCGCTCCCAGGACGCACGCAATCCGTTATAGAGCTTCGCCACCTCGTTGGCATATTCGCCGTCCTGATTGTTGTCATACAGCACTTTGGCCGCCCGCGCGTCCTTCTCCAACTTGTCGATGCGGTCCTCGACGCGCTGGGCCTTCCATGGCAAACCATCAGAGACTATGCCAGCGCCCGCGGCGCCACGGCTCAGGGTTGCGAGCCGGAGTGGACTACCGGCCTTCGTCGCGAGATCGTTCAGATCATTGACAAATACCAAGTCGTGCGTAAAGACGATAACTTGTCGGTTCCCCGCTTCTTCAACAAGTCGCTTGGCCACCTGCCCGCGCCAGCGGTGATCCAGTGATGACACCGGATCATCGAAGACTAAGGCCGAGCGGTGTGCTGCGGTAGCGAGTTCGGTCAAGAACGCGGCGAGTGCGACGCAAGTCTTCTCGCCCTCGCTTAAAACTTCATGGACCTTTGCGTCCGGGTTGGCGAAGAGGCGCACCTGATATTGCGGTGACCCAAACTTACCGCCCGAGCGAACAATTTCGACCCTGACCTTCTCAGCTGCCAGCTTGGTGATCTCCTCCTGAAACCTGTCGCGCAGCTTCGGCGTGATCACGGTGTCGGCGATATCGTTGCCCATCTTCGTGATGGAGTTTGTCGCCGTATCGCCCGCGCACTCGGTCAGGAAGCGAATGGTCTTCAACCGCTTGAGTTCATCGGTGACGACCGGAAGCATACCTGCAAGCAGCGCGCGGTCGCTCAGCTCGGAAAAGTCGGCTTCAAGCTTTTTTCGTTCGTCCGCACCCGCCGACTTGCGCAGCTCGGCGGCGTAATCGCGGAGCGTGGTTTCGAGCTGACCGAGATCAGCACTCGGTGATGGCGGGATGGATGGAAGCTTCAGCTCGTCGCCGCCCAGCCCCTTCAGAAGAACATGACGCCGCAGCCTCGCTGCTGCGATGAAGCGGCGTGTCTGCTCTTGCAACGCTGGGTTCTGAATTCCCAGTTCATCCAGACTGGCCCTGAGGGCCCGCGTGCCGATTGTCCCGGCAGCCACGGCCTGACGTGCGGTCAGCGCGGCCCGCTCGGCCTCGCCCGCCAGCCGTTCCGTGTCCTTCTTGATGAAATCCTCGAAGCGGGTCATGCGCGTCCGTGCCTCGTCTCCCAGCGGCTGCTGGCAGAGCATGCAATGCGCATCCCCGGCCGACGGTGGAAACGGCTGTCCGGAATACGCGACCTCAGTCGAATAACGGCGAGCGCTATCCCACAGCGTTCGCCACAGTTCGCCACCAACGCCTGCCAGCGGCTCGCCCGCAAACGCCTTATCGGCTGCCAAACGCGCGGCTCCGCGCTTCAGCAAAGCTTCTCTCGCCGTCGTGAAGACTGACAGCAGTGAGTGATCGGCGGTCTTAGTTGCGACACCGTTCACCGCTTCAATGAGTCGCTTGACGTTGTCGGCCTTGACGGTTTGCTCAGCAGCCGCCTTCGTCGGATTCTTCGACAGGTCCTCCCGCAGCCGCTCAAGTCGGGCTGCCTCTTCAGCCGTAAGCGTTGCAAGCGCTTCGACCTTCTTTGCATCGGTATTGGCGTTCAGCGCGCCGAGAGCCTTGCCCACAGCCGTGGTAGCCTTCCAGGTTGGTGTCGCGAAGATCGGATTGCGTGCTTTCTCAAGCTGCTTCTGCTCGGCGGCCAGGGCGTCCTTGACAGCCTGACAGGCGGCAGCGAGTTCGTCCGGTACATCGAGGCCAAACGGACGGAAGGCGACTTCGTTCTTCTCGCGGATATGCACGGCCGCACAGTCGCTGTCGAAGACACTGGCTGCCGAAAGAATGGCATGCGGCTGGGGGCTATCCTGCCAGCGCTCGACCGGCTGCAGAACGCCGCCGACGCCGTAGGTCATGTCAACGCTTGCGACCCTCGGCGCCTGGTTGTCGTAGACGTTGGCCTCGATCTTCCCGGCGTGCCGCGCACGGCAGGCACGCTTCAGGATTCGCGCATAGCCCGATTTACCCGCACCGTTGTCGCCATAGATGATTGTGATGCCTTCCGGTTCAAAATCCAGCGTCTGACGAGGCGCGAGGTTGTTTGCGCCGCGAACATTTGCGACAGATACCAACGTGAGCGCGGCACCTTCGCCCGGTGTGGCGGGAAGATGTGCCTTTGCCAGCGGCACGGCGACAAGTTGGCCTGCAGAGGCGCCGTGACCGACCTTGCACAACTCGACCAGTTGCGCCACATCCTCCTGGGTTACGCGGCCCTGCGCGATGATGCGCCGCAAGGCGTCACGCTGCCAGAGCGGGCGACCGAGTGACCATTCCAGGATCGTTTCAAGTACCGTCTTTTGCGGTGCGGCGGGCTTTTGCATTCTTGTCCCTTTGCTGTCTTACTGTCGATCTTCAACTGGCCAGTTCGACGCGTTCCGCCGGCATGCCAGCTTCGGGGTGTACCCACAGTTCAACAGCAGGCAGCTGGTCCATCAGACCGCAGCGTTGCACCTTCCCAAGCGCATCGGCGGGCAGGATGCCGTAGATCAGGTAGATCGCACGTTCGTATCCAAGCTGATGCCTAAAGTGCAGAAGCGTCTTAAAGTCCTTGATCGTTCCGTCCTCGGAGCCGACTGCAGATTTCACCTCGAAGATCGCATGATTGTTTCCCGTGCCGGGCTCATGCACGAGGAAGTCCGGCTTTGGCGCTGCACCGTTGGCGAAGTACGGGTGCGATCGTTTGTCGATCTCACCATTGAGTCGATAGTGGCTGTCCTCCGGCCACAGCCGCCGCATCTGGTGATAAAGCTCGTAGCAATAGACCCGCTCGCGATATACCGGGTCGGCACCGTGAATCGGGAGCAGAAAATACTCAGGTGCCACAGTCGCTGTAGCGGCCCTGAGCAAGCAGGAAAGTTCATGCATGGTGCCCCCCCGAGCCAGCGGTCACGGCACCCAAGGCTGCGATTTCGAGCAGGTCCATGCTGGTGCCTTCAATAAAGCTGGCAGCACAATCAAGCACATCCGATTCTTTCTTACGCGCCGCCCCGCGCAACGCGCATTCCCAGATCACCAGCACGCGCCAGCCGCCCGCCCGCAGCGCATCGACCGCCTTGCGGTCGCGTGCGACGTTGGCCACTAACTTAGCCTGCCAGAAGTCCTGTCGTGTTGCCGGTATCTTCGACAGCGCGCAGCCATGCGCGTGCCAGAAGCAGCCATGGATGAAAACAGCAGTGCGGTACTTCGGGAAGACCAGATCGGGCCGGCCGGGCAGTGAACGGTCATGCAGCCGGTAACGGAGCCCCCGAGCATGGAGGCCGCGCCGGATCAGCATCTCGGGCTTGGTGTCTTTGCCCCGGATGCGGCTCATGTTGAACTGGCGCTGTCCCGGTGTAAGCACGTCGGCCATTCACGCTCCTGCTCCCGCGTCCGCCACGATCGTCCGCAGGCTGCTTCGCAGCTCTTCGCCCGACATGCCGGGTCGCAGCGTGACTGCGCCGAAACGAAACTTCTCGCGATACTCCGGATGGAAAAGTCGGCCCGGCACGGGCGTATCCCTGAAGTCCGGTTGTAAACCCACCGGCACATGCGGGGTCAACAGATAAGCTGCTGTCACGATACCTTCGGTGCGGCCGCTGGCCACCTCCTGCACAAGTGCGTCACGGTAGGTGTGAATCGAATTCAGCGCATCATTGAGGCCGTCGTTGATGCGGTACTTCGCATCGAGCACGATCACGAACCGCTCGGGTCCGCCCAGGTCAGTGCCCGCCAAAACGACATCGGGAACCATCGTTCGGCTAAAGCTTCCCTCGCGGCTTCCGTCAACCCAGTATTCACGATACTGTCGCTGGAAGCAAAGCACGCGATCGCCGCCTATCGGAACACTGATTGCGCCGGCCGCAATCGTCACACCGCCACCTGCTTCGCTGATGAACAGGTTGCTCAGGTCAACCTCCTTGGCGCCGTACTCCTCAGCGGCGGCGCGCAGCAGGCGCAGGAAGCACCACAGCTCGTACAGCTCGTAGGTCCGGGCTAGTGGCATCTGCAGGAAGTCGCCGAAGAGCGCGGCGAGGCCGAGATTCATATCCTGCCAGAGCCTGTAGAAGCGCTGATAGACGGGGTCATTACGAAACAGCGAAGACATGCGCAGTACCGCCGGCCCGTCGCCGACTTCTGTCATGAAACCAGCGGCCGCAACATCGTTGATTCGTCGCGCGATTCGGCGAGCCCGCATAGCCCAACTACCTGCCGTGGTGACGATCTCGGTATCGTCGCCCGCACCCGGCTTGGCCAGCACTTCGGCGATACCCGAAAGCCACGCTGCCCAGGAGTGCAGGCAGGCCTTGATCTGCCTATGCTCGGGAATATCCACGCTGTTGCGGCGCTGCCGTTGCGTGATATGCGCGGGTAGACGGCCATTTAGCGCGGCCGGCAGACGTGAAGGCCTGACCGTTTCGGTTCTGATTACCCCGGAGCGGAAAGACTTGATGATTTCTGGGCCGGTCGCGCGCGTGGCACGATGCGCCGGCACCTTGATGTCCTCGGCGCGCAGATAGTGGCGCGGAGCACGTGCAATAGCTTCAACAGTCGCCACGATGGCTTCGGCGCGCGAGCGCAGGAACTCGAGGCGGGCCAGTGGCGGCGGCCGATTTCCGGGCTGCCGCGCAACGCCCTTGCGAAAAGCACTGAGAGAGAAAAGGGCGAAGGTATCTTCAAGGACTTCACGCACCATTGCGTCGAAGTCGTCGCGCGTGAGTTTGCGCAGGTCAGGATCAGTCGTGACCTCGAAGCGGCGCGTCCCGATACCCGGCACCCGCAGCACCACCTCGACCATGCCAGCGTGAAAGCCGGGCTGCCAGCGCCAACGGGCGTTGCGGGGATCGCGCGACCGCAGCGCTTCAACCGGCGCGTCATCGATCAGCAGGTCAGCAGCAAGCGCGTCGTTGCTCTCCCGCAGCTCAAAGAGATAGGACGTCCCTTCCCGCACTGCGCCGGGCGGCACAGCATCCGGCACGGGCCAGACTTGCCAAGCTGGCCCGCCCCCCTCTGCCTGAATGTAGAGGGCCGTCACGGTTCAACGCATCGCCTGAAAGGAGCCGAAATCGTCGAGATCTGCCAGCAGCCTCCGCACAAAGGCCTGGGCTTGCGACAGCCCGTCGCAGGCCTTGTCGAGGCTGGTCAGCAGCGTACGCTGCCGCTCGGCTCCGCGCAGCTTGACCAGCACTTTCTGCACGAGCAGTTGGTCTGTCACGTCGGCCGTGGCACTTTTGAGGTTCGCCGCGTCGAAAGCGTGATAGCGCACAAACTCTTCGATCAGCCGATAACCGAAGCCGAGGCCGTATTGCTGCATCAACGCGTGGATTTCGGTCAGCTTAGCTTCGGACGCAACGCATGCGGCCTTCAGCTCGGGATAGCGGCCTTCGAGCGAACCAAGGAAGCCAGGAACATCGACGGTGGACATATCGATTACCGACGCTCGGTCCAGGACCTTGTCGCTGACCGGGTTCGTCGTTTCATCGACGTTGATCGTGCCGATGATGAATAGGTTTGTCGGCAGCGGCAACTCAGCCCGGATGCTGGCGCCCGTCGTACCCTCGAGCGGCACGCTGTTTGAGTGCAGCTGCAGTCGGCCTTGGCTCTCCATGCAGGAAAGCACGTCGGACAGGTAGTACTCTACGCGCGCTAGGTTCATTTCGTCGAGGATGACGAATACCGGAGAGTCGCGGTGCGCGGTCGCGACCAGCACAGCTTCGAGGAACGTGGGCACGACATAGCGGTTCGTGAGCACGTCGAAATAGCCGGTCAGACCGGTTGGGTCGGTCCACTCTGGTCGCACCGGACACTCGAAGATCAGCGGGTCGTCGTCGGTGTTCGAGGTCAACCCATGCACGGCCCTGGCGTATTTCAGCGCGAGCTGCGTCTTGCCCGTGCCAGACAGACCGGACAGAATCACAAAGTGCTTGTGCGGGAGAAAGTTCAGTGCCGCGTGGAAACGCCGCACTTCGCCGTTAGGATAGTGACCGCCGAGCGCCTTCACGGCGGCCTCGATGTCTTGCAGCGGGATCGCAGCCGGCATGCGCTGCATCGCAGGCGCAAGGGTGGCTGCGTCTTTCCAAACCGGCAACTCGTGAATCTTCTCGCGTCCGACCAGAGTGCCGAGCCAGCCGATGAACTCGCGCGCCAACAGGCTGCGTCGGGCTGATGCAGTCGGCGGGTAGAGCGCTACGACGATCTCGTCAGGTTCGACCTCTGGTCCGAATGGTGAAAGGTCGAAATCAAGGCTGTTCCAGAAGCCCGAATTCCGCATCCACAGTCGCCCATCTTCCGCCAAGTAGATCGGCACTAGGTTGTTGCGAGGGCTGTACTTGATTGTCGGCCCAGATTCTTCTGCGGCCTCGTCTTCGCCAGCTTCTGTCAGCAAGTCTGCCGGCTCCGCTGTGCCAGACGCCTTAGCAGCACCGAGCCTTTTCATGTCGGCAAGACGGGCCAGGAACTTCGATGCATCCTTGCGCACCAGGACGGCGAAATAGACCTCGTCCTCTGGTGGAAATTTCATCACGCAAGCGAAGATCAGCGCGTCAGCGTCCTGAGGCGTCCCGTTTAGACTACCCACACCGATCTGCAACCCCCCCTCGACGACCTTAGCGCTGTTCGAGACACCAAAGAGCCGGTATGCGCTTGTGCCGCGTGTCGCGTGGAAGTGCCTTTGCGCTTCCTTAAAGAACTGCTGCTGCCGCTCTACGAGGTTCATCCGCCATCTCTCTTTCTGATTGTTTGAGCGTCTTCATGATGTGCGCGGCGACGGCTTTAGCGAGCAGCGGCGGAACGGCATTGCCGATCTGGCGAAATGCGGGGTTCATCGTCCCGCTGAACGCGAACCCATCAGGAAACGAGTGAAGACGCGCAGCCTCGCGCACTGAAATCGTCCGGGCCTGCTTGCTGTCATAGTGGATGTGGCTATAGCTGTCTTTGCCGAGGTGTGCCATTAGCGTGCGCGCGGGCTGGTCGCGCCACATCTTGCGCCACTTATTCGGAAATTTACTAACATCGTAGGGCGGCACGATCGAAGCCTTGATTTCTTCATACTGGCTGGAGCCCGGCTTGACCTTAACGCCCTGCTTGGCGAGCTTTGCCAAGTGCTGCTCGAACATTTCCATCGCATGCTCGTAGGCCTGAGGGTATTGATCGCCTGCGTTCATGCGCGCGAACAATGGATAGTCGCGCGGGAGATAGCGAATGACGTGATCGACCAGGGCTTCCGGTGCCTCAAAACCCGGCCAAGTTCGCATCGACTTTGCGTAGGCTGTATGCGGTTCGTTGCCATACGGCATCGGTTCATCAAAACGCCTCGCTCCCCGGCGCAGCGCGCCGCTCTTGAGCAGCTTGCGCGCGTCGATCGCTGGCAGGTCTCCAAGCGCCTGTTCGGCGGTGATAGCCGGCGGCAGCGCGCGCGCGGCCTTCGGTGCGTGGATATAGCGATGCGCGCCATCGGCGATATCGCTGCTGAGGAACTTGAGCGCGACCGACCGTGTGCCTTCGTAGCCGGGTGGCAGGTCGATGAAGTGCGTCGGTTCTGGGAAGGTGACCGTATCGGCAATCTCACGCCGGTAGGCGATTAGGATCATCCGCTCGCGCATCTGCGGCACACCATAGAAAGCGGCGTTCAGCAGGGTGTATCGGCAGATATAGCCCTTACTTTCCAGGACTTCGGCGATCTCTTCGGCGATGTTCTGCCCTCCATGGTTCAGCACGTCGGGCACGTTCTCGACTACGACAGCAAGCGGCGCAAAGGCTTCAACGTAACGGAGATAGTCGATGTAGAGTTGGGCACGCGGGTCGTGCTTGAATGCTTCTGCGTGGTTGTCTACCTCTCGCAACTTGGGCCGGCCAACCCGTGCGAATGCCTGACAGGGCGGGCCTCCTACGAGCACATCGAACGCTTCAGCAGGCGAACCAATTTCAAGCTCCTTCGCAAGCTGATCCGGGCTTGTCTTTGTGATATCACGAGCGCGCGAATGCACTGCGTGTCCACCATGGAAGTTGCGCCCATGGGAAGCTGCTGCATCTGGGTCAAATTCAACTGCAGCGGCGATCGAGAAGCCGGCAGCCGAGAACCCAAGTGAGATTCCGCCGCAACCGGCGAAGAGATCAAGGACTCGGGGATTTCCGCCGACCTGCAGGCGGGCGATCTTCTGGCGAATGGCGCTCGTGCTCACAGGCTCGCACCTTCCCGGAATTGTTGAATAGTCATTGTCTTGTAAGGTTTTTTCGGAAGTGCGACACCGTTACTGACGGCGAAAAAGTGGGTACTGGTCTTCGACGTACTTATCGACGGCATCCCGCACGACCCAGGCGACGGAGACTTTTTTTTCTTCGGCGATTCTTTCCAGCTCGGCGTAAAGGTCCGCGGGGAAGGTTACCGACGCGCGGGTGCCTTCCTTTGCCGGAGCCTGCTGTTTCGCTATGAGTGTCATTGGAGCTGTGGGTATATGCGAAGATGCACCACATTACACCACAGCGGTGCATCAGCCTCACTAGGTCGCCAAAGGTCATTTTGCGCATTGGCATTTATACAAACATCAAAACCTCGTTCTGCACATAACGCCATGTGCGAGGGAGGGGGGCGCTCACTGCGTTCGCGAAAGCCGGATTCAGAGTTGAAATGCGACATTGCAACTTAGCTTTGATAGACCGGGTCTTGTTCTTTACGTAGATTAGTAAAGTTGCTGTCGCGATAACAAGGCAAAGAAGTATTCGCCGTGCCCGGCTCCATCCACGCACCACAAGCGCGCGGCTGCCATGCGCTGCTGAAGCAGGGCGCCAAACTGGTGGAAACCGTGCAAGACGTGTTGGAAGAGTTAACGCCGTTAGTGACTCTTAAAAAAGAAGCATCGTCCGCAGATACAGAAAGTCTAGAGGGCGATTTTGAAGATGAAGAGAATTTCGACGCCGAGGACCCGGTCCTGCAGCAGATGGGCTATGACCCGGTGAGCCTAGACGCTCTGCAAGCACGCACCGGCCTATCCACGCCCACGCTGCAGGCCAAGCTGCTGGAGTTGGAACTCGACAACCACATCGCCCGCCTGCCCGGTGGCTTGTTTCAGCGCCAAGGCTCAGCTTGAGCGTCAGCCACCAAACCCTACGTCCGACTCGGCAACGCCCCCTCCAAAGAGCTTCTGCGCTATATTGAACCTATGTTTGATGTGCTCGTTTTCGTCTATGAAAACTACTGGCGCGGCGACGACTGCCCAGAGCCGCAACAGCTTGGGCGCAAGCTCTCCGCCGTGGGGTTTGGCAGCGCCGAAATCATGGCCGCGTTGAACTGGCTGGAAGGCCTGGATTTGGCCACGCACGGCTCGCCGAATGTCCCTCACACAGATGACGAAGATTGCACCGCTGATGGTTATTTCGAGGAAGAAATTGACTCTGCCTCAGCCCAGCCCGCGTGGACAAGCACAGGAACCCGGGTGTACTCGGTGCAAGAACAAACCCATCTGGGTATTGAATGCCTGAGCTTCTTGAAGTTTCTGGAAAATGCCGGTGAATTACCACCGCATTTGCGCGAGGTGGTGCTCGACCGCGCCATGGCCACGCGCGAAAGTCCGCTGCAGTTGGATCAGCTCAAAATCATTGTGTTGATGGTGTACTGGAGCCTGGACCTGGAGCCCGGTGCGCTGGTCTTGCACGAGCTGTGCGACGACGCTTCACAGCGCATCACCCACTGAACTTCAGCTCTTCACTTCGGCTACTTAACCCAACAGGCGCTCGGGGTTAGCGTCAAGCTTGGCCAAGGCGTCGCGCGTGGCGCGCAAAGTCAACGCTTCTTCTTCCTGCGGCACCAGTAAACCCGCCTGCAAATAAGCGGCCAAACGGCGCATCTGGATCAGGTAGCTGCGACCATCCATGGCGGCAAACAGGTGCAACTGCTTACGGTTGCTGCGCCAGGCAAACTGCACCTGGTTCACGCGGTTGTTATGGTCCAGCATGAACCACTGGCCCAGCGTCAAATCCTGTGCCCAGGCCATCATGGCCTCGGTGGGCTTGGAGCCGCCATCGGTGATCACGTCGAGCGACGAAGCATCGATGCCCAACATCAGCTCGATGTTCTCGGCGTCCAGCGGTAAGTCGCCCATGTTTTCGTCACTGACGAAGTCTTCCAGATTCGCCAAACGCGCGGCCATCGACTCGATGCGCGCTTGGGGAATGGCTTCCGTCTTCGACATGAACGCATCGGCCAGCGTGTCGCTGATGATCTTGATGTGTGCTTCTTGTGCCGAAGTTTGCAGCCCCAGCAAACCCATGCCGTGGCGCAGGCGCTGCAGCAAGGCCGGCAGGCTTTCGATCACCTGCGCGCGCTCAGCCCGGTTGGGTTTGGCGCTGGCCGCCCACACCAACTCTGAGGCGGCTTTTTTCAACGAAATGGTGTCGGCATGCTGCGGGCCACTGCGCACAGCCGCCATGGCCAACACTTCGGCCCACACCTTGAACAGAAACTCGCGGATGTCGTCACGCACCGGCAATTCTTCGAGCATCTTGCGCAGCTCGATGGTGTACTGGATGGCCAGCGTTTCCTTTTGCTCGACCTGCTGGGCCAGGCTAACCACGCGCTGCGTGTTGCCCTTTTCAGTGAGATGGCGCGACAGAAACTGCTGAAACTCGTCGTACACCAGTTGGAATACGCGGCGACCGGTCTCGGGATATTGCTCGATCACCTGCACCACGCGCTTGATTTCGGTTTCCATCGCACTGCCATTGATGGCGGTGGCGTCGAAACCCATCACACAGGCGCCCATGCGGTCGATCAACTGGCGCGCCGGATGGTCGAGCGTGCCGAAAAACTCAGGCTCCGCCAGCGCCACGCGCAGCACGGGCAGTTGCAGGCGCGCAAACCAGACGCGGATGGAGGGCGGAATACGCTCCTCCGCCAAGATGTTCTGAAACATCAAGGCGACAATTTCAATGGTGGCTTTTTCGCCTGCGGTGGACGCAACCTTCTTCAGCTCTTTGGTGCGCTCGCGCAGCAGGCCGGCCACTTCAGTCACGGCCATGCCGTAGTCAAAGCCGGGCCCTGGCATGGTGCCGTACAGCGGATCGGTATCGCCACCGTCTTGCTTGCGCGCAATCGCATGCGCCAGACCAGGCGAGACGGACTGTCGCACGGTGCGATCGAAGTCACCAATGTGGTCGGTCAACACCCGCTTGAGGTGCACCATCACCCCTTGCGCACGGCGCCGCGCCCGCGCCAGCGGCGAGGCCACGGTCATCATGCGGGTTTCTTCATCGGCTGCACGTTCGGCCGCTGCGCGGCCGCGGGCTGCGCCCGATGAGATTGCGGCGGGCTGCGGGCGTAGACCCGCCGTACCAGAGCGCGGCCCCCCCACGTAGGCAGACGATCGATCAGAGGGTGGTGTGCTGTCGTGCCATGCGGCAGCATTGGTACTGCTGGTCCCACCTTCAGAGCGTTTCACGCGTCCACGCAAATCAGTTGCGGCCTGCACACCATTGGCCGACAGGAAGGCCAGGCTGCTGTTGTAGGCATCGAGCAGATGCACGGTGAATTCGCGCTGCAGCACGGGCATAACCATGGGCAGGGCCGCACGCAGCATGCCGGCTACCGTCCATTGCTCGACAACAGCCAGCATCATGGCTTCGGGGCGCACGGGGTCTTGCGGAATCAGATCTTCACTACCCTCGAGCATTTGCAGGCGCGCCACCAGATCGGCATGCGGCTCAGCGGTGCGGTCCAGCACGGCTTGACCAAGGCGCGAACTGAGGATCTTATTTTCCACCACTTCGTCGCCCATCAACTCGAAGGTGGACGCGGTAAAACGCGGGTGCACACCTTGGCCGACGACTTGTAAGGCATTTTGCCAAGCCGCAACGGTGCCACTTTCCCAGGCCTGGCCCTTTTGCTGGAAGGCGATCCAGGCGTCGCGCCGCTCTTGCATTTCGCGCGCGTTGCTCACTTCATCGACCAAAGCCCGAAAGCGATCAAGCACAGCCGTGCGGACTTCCCCCATAGCGGCACTGGCCTCATGCACCAAGCGCTCTCGGGCGCGGCGCGCGAGAGGGCGGTCAGAGGGATGGGGCGTACGCGTGGACATAAGAGGGTCGTTAAACAGTCGCTCCCGCATTCGGGTCGTTCGGGTCTTCGTCTTTCTTCACTGCAGATTTCACCAAATCTTCTCGCTTGATGCCCAGCCACATCGCAATGGCCGCCGCCACGAACACCGAAGAATAGATACCAAAGCAAATGCCGATGGTAAGCGCCAGCGCAAAGTAATGCAGCGTGGGGCCACCAAACAACAACATCGACAAAACCATCGCCTGCGTCGATGCATGGGTGATGATAGTGCGGCTGATGGTCGAGGTAATCGCGTTATCGATGATTTCGTGCGGCGTCATCTTGCGATAGCGCCTGAAGTTCTCGCGGATTCGGTCAAAAATAACCACCGATTCGTTCACCGAATAACCCAGCACCGCCAAGACCGCCGCCAAGACCGGCAGCGAGAATTCCCACTGGAAGAAGGCGAAAAAGCCCAGGATGATGACCACATCATGCAAGTTGGCGATGATCGCCGCTACGGCGTATTTCCATTCGAAACGAATCGCCAAGTAAATAATGATGCCGCCGATCACAAAGGCCAAGGCCTTGAGCCCGTCGGTGGTCAGCTCGTCACCCACTTGTGGGCCCACAAACTCGGTGCGACGCAAGGTCAAACCGGCATCGGCCGTCTTCAAGGAGGTCAAAACCTGCTCGCTCTGTTGCGCGGAACTCACGCCCTTTTGGGCAGGCAAACGGATCAGCACATCGCGCACGGTGCCGAAGTTCTGCACCTGCACATCGCTGTAGCCAAGTGCGGACACCTGCTTGCGCACGTTGTCCAGATCGGCGGGCTGCGAGTAGCTGACTTCCATCAGCGTGCCACCGGTGAACTCGACCGACAGGTGCAACCCACGGGAGAACAGGAAGAACACCGCCAGGAAGAACGTGGCAAACGACACCACGTTGAACATCAGCGCATACCGCATGAACGGTATGTCACGGCGAATTTTGAAGAACTCCATCGAACTATCCTTTGGTCAGAAATGCCGGCAGTTGCAAACGCCACCTGCTTAGGGGCTGAGAGCTAACCGGCATTCCAAATACATTCAATCTGGCTTGGCGACAGTGCCAGCCTCTGGGCGCCACACGGTGCCAATCGACACCGTCTTGAGTTTCTTCTGCCGTCCGTACCAAAGGTTCACCAGGCCACGCGAGAAGAACACGGCCGAGAACATGCTGGTGGCAATGCCCAGGCAGTGCACCACCGCAAAGCCGCGTACCGGGCCGGAGCCGAAGGCCAGCAAGGCGATACCGGCGATCAAGCTGGTGACGTTCGAGTCCAGAATCGTCGCCCACGCGCGGTCGTAACCAGCATGGATGGCGGCCTGTGGCGAAGCCCCGGCGCGCAACTCCTCACGCACCCGCTCATTGATCAGCACGTTGGCGTCAATGGCCATACCCAGCACCAATGCCATGGCGGCCATGCCCGGCAGTGTCAGTGTGGCTTGCAGCATGGACAACACCGCCACCAGCATGAGCAAGTTTACGGCCAACGCAATGCTGGAGAACACGCCAAACAGCATGTAGTAGATGCACATGAACACAGCCACGGCCACAAAGCCCCAGGTCACGCTGTGGAAGCCCTTGCTGATGTTTTCTGCACCCAGGCTTGGGCCAATGGTGCGTTCTTCGATGATTTCCATCGGCGCAGCCAACGAACCGGCACGCAGCAGCAGCGAGGTGTCGGCCGCTTCAGTGGTGGTCATACGGCCCGAAATCTGCACCCGTCCGCCCGAAATTTCGCTGCGGATCACGGGTGCCGTCACCACTTCGCCACGGCCCTTTTCAAACAAGATGATGGCCATGCGCTTGTTGATGTTCTCGCGCGTGATGTCCTTGAAGATGCGGGCGCCCTTGGCGTCCAACGTCAGGTTGACGGTGGGCTCGTGGTTCTGGCTGTCAAAGCCAGGCTGCGCATCGGTCAGGTTTTCGCCGGTCAAGATCACTTGTTTCTTGACGATCACGGCTTGGCCGTTGCGGTCCAAGTAACGCTCAGAACCAAATGGCACAGCACCCGACCCAGTCTCGGCCGAGCGGGCTTCGGTGCTTTCGTCCACCATGCGGATTTCCAGCGTGGCGGTACGGCCCAGAATGTCTTTGGCCTTGGCCGTGTCTTGCACACCAGGCAGTTGCACCACGATGCGGTCCAGCCCTTGCTGCTGGATCACCGGCTCGGCCACGCCAAGTTCGTTGATCCGGTTGTGCAAGGTGGTGATGTTTTGCTTCAACGCCTGGTCTTGCACACGGCGTGCCGCTTCAGGCTTGATGGTGGCGACGACCTTGAAGCCCGTGCCATCCGGCGTATCGGTGGCCTGCAGATCAGCGAACTGGTCTTGCAGCACCGCCTTGGTGGCCGCCAGCGTGGCAGCATCGCTCAAGCGAATCTCGATTTGCTGGCCGTTGCGGTTGATACCGCTGTGACGCACCGACTTCTCGCGGAGTGCCGTGCGTAGGTCGCCCGTCAGTGATTCGACACGCTTGGTCAGTGCCGCAGGCATGTCGACTTGCAGCATGAAGTGCACACCACCGCGCAAGTCCAAGCCTAAATACATGGGGCCGGCACGCAGGTTGGTGAGCCACTGTGGCGAGCGCGACAGCAGGTTCAGCGCCACCACGTAGGCGGGGTCATTGGCGTCTGGCACCAAAGCCTTCTGGATCGCGTCCTTGGCCTTGAGTTGATCGTCAGTGGAGTCGAACCGTACCTTGATGGACTGCGCGTCCTGGCTGATCTGGCTGGTGGGTAGGCCCGCCGCCTTCAGCGATTCTTCAACCTTCGCCAAGGCGTCAGCATCAATCTTGACGTTCGCCCGGCCCGCAGAAACCTGCACAGCCGGCGACTCTCCAAAAAAATTAGGCAGGGTGTAGATGGCCCCCACCAACAGCGCGATCACGATGATCGCGTACTTCCATACCGGGTAACGGTTCATGATCGCGCGGTGATTTTCAGAGTCAGCGAATTACTTGATCGTGCCCTTGGGCAACACTTGCACTACAGCGGAGCGCTGCAATTGCACTTCCACGCCGTTGGCGATTTCCACGCCCAGCGAGCCTTCGCCCAGGCGGCTCACCTTGCCCAGCAGGCCACCGGAGGTCACCACTTCGTCGCCCTTGGCCAACGCGTCGATCATGGCGCGGTGTTCTTTTTGCTTCTTCATCTGTGGGCGGATCATCACGAAGTACAGCACCACAAACATCAGCACCAGCGGCAACATGCTGGTCAGGGAGGACATCATGTCACCACCTGCAGCAGCGGCAGGAGCGGTTTGGGCAAAAGCAGAAGAAATGAACAAGGGATAACTCCACGGGAAATTCAGAGGTAGACGGGCTGCAGCGCAAGCCTGGGCAGGGCATAGCCGTCCGGTGAGGCGACGGTGATTGTATGCGGCGCACCGGGCTCGGCGAAACTGAGCCCCTGAGAGATATAGGCGATCGCTTGGTAAACAAGCGCCCCGTCTGAAAAGCCCCCTTTGAGTGGGGAAAACCCTGAAAGCCTGAGCCGCTTACGCCGAGTCGCCCGCAGGACTGGTGAAGGCCCGTACCCCAGGCAATTGGCGCTCAATCGACTGCATGGCTAGCTTTTTCTCGGCCGCTGGTGCCACCGCCCCCAGGGCGTTCAAGGCCTCGGCCGACAAACGCCCCACCAAGCGCCCCAAGTCGCTGAACCGGCAACCCTGGCGCACCAAAAACACAATATAGGTGTGCCGCAGCGCCTGCGGTGTCATCGACTCGGGCTGGGCCAGCGCCGCGTCGTGGGCACTCGACGTGACCATGGCCTGCACATCTTCCGGCTGCAGCGGCAAGCCTTTGCCGTCTGAAAACAGCGGCGCTTCGGGGTCCAGTGCGTGGTTTTTCAAGGTTTGCAACCAATCCGGGGACAACACCACTTCGCGCGGCGATTCACCTGTGACCCGCAGCACACCTTCTTCAGGGTGCACATCGGCACCACGCAGCGCAATCACCTCGTCAACCGTCAACCCGCACAGAAGGCAAATCAGCACGGCGGCATGGTCAGGAGCAGCGGCTTGCAGCAATTGCGCCACCTCATCGGCGGCCAACTCACGGGGTTGTGCCTGTGGAAGCTGGGCAAACGGAGCTTGCGACGCCTGCCCGGTCAGCACTTGGGGCACGGACCCGCTCGGCCCAGCCAAGCCAGCGTTCACACCCGCGAAGGCCCCCGGTCCCCACGGCTGCGGAATGATCACGGTCGAAGGCCCGGGCGGCGGCGTCTCCACACGGTTGAAGAACTCGACAAACCACACCGCCAAAAAGCCCAAGGCCAATGAACCAGCCAGACTGATCAACGCGTCTCGCGTGTAAAGCGGGCGCCAGGCGGTGTCGGGCGGCACCGCAGACTCCACCAGTTGCACCCGTGGGCGGCGCGCGTTTTCGCTGGCCTCCAACGACAACACGCGCTGCCGCGCGGTCTGGCGCATCTGCTCCAAACCTTGCAGCTCTTCTTGCATGGTTTTGTATTCTGAAAAATTACGCGTGAAGCCTTGCACCGATTGTTTGTCTTCCGCCATTTGCTGCTGCAGTCGACGGTTGGCGGCGCGCACGCTGGTCAGTTCGTCGCGGGCCTCGGCCAGCGCGTTCTGCTGGCCCTTGCCGCGCTCGTTCTCAATTTGCTGCTCAAGGCTGGTGATGCGGTTCTTCAAGGCGCGTGCGTTCGGGTCCATCGCCAGGTAGTCAGGCGTGTATTGCCGCTCCAGCGCCCGCCACTCTTCACGCCACTGCGACAGACGCTGCGCCATGGCCGCCACATTCGGACTGTCTCTGGAAAGCTGCGGCGCCTGGCCGGCCGCGGCCGCCTGCTCCAGCGCGCGCACCTTGCCTTCGGCAATTGCTTCGCGGTCGGTGCCAAGGCTGAGCGCCGCGCTCTGGGCTTTCAAGCGCGCCAGCACCTGGTTTTCGTCGCGTTCCACCGAGACGATGTTCGAGCGCGAGCGGAAATCCTCCAGCGTCTTTTTCTTCTCGGCCACCTTGGCATCCACCACACGTGCTTCTTCACGGGCGTCGGCCAGCAGCGTACGTGACGAAGCCTCCCCTTGGTTGGCCTGCGCTTCGCGGTAGACGTCGATCACCGTGTTGACCAAAGCCGATACCAGGAACCGGTCCGGCCCGCGAGCCTCCACCTGCGCGACATTGGTGCCCTCCACTGGATGCACCTGCAGCATGTTTTGCAACGCTGTCACACCTTCAGGCGAGTCGTCCAGCGTGCTGGCCCCGCGCTCACGCAGTCGCTGCACGGCTTTTTCCAGCACCGGCCGGCTGGTGAACACCTGAATTTCCACCAGAAACGACTGCGCGCCACCCGGCTGCAGCAGGATGTCTTTTGGATCTTTGCCAGAAGGCGCCGCCGGTGCCACCGAAACACCTGAGGTCGGCGTGATCTGCACCCGCGCCTGGGCCAGGTAAACGGGGTCACGCAGGTAGGTGTAGGCCAAGCTAATCAGCGCACACAGCAAGAACACACACGAGAACACCAGCACCCGACGTCGCATCACGCGGCTGCGCGGGCGCGCAGGGGGTTCATCGGCAAAGTCGCCCACGCCGTGGGCAAACGCTGGATCGATTCGACGCGGAAATTGCAATTGCATGACGCTGGTCCCGAAGTCTGGCCCCCGGCCAATACGCCGGGGGAGCCCACTATAAACCTCGCGTCTGACGGTGCACAGCCCCCGGCTAGGTGCTTGAACAACCGTTCGTCAGGCAGCGCGTGGTGTTGCCACAGCCGGGTTCTGCGTCGGCGCGTGGAAAGCGGCCTCCAGCGCCGCCCACTTGGTGCGTGCCGTCGCCAAGTTGGCATCCTTCACGTGGCCGTAGCCTTTGATCAGCTCTGGCACGCGGGCCAACTCCACCGCAGCGGCGTAGTTGCCCGCCGTCAGGGTCGGCAGCATGCGTTCAATACTGGCACGGTACTCGCCAATCAACGCACGCTCGGTACGGCGCTCTTCGGTTTTGCCAAAGATGTCGAACGCCGTGCCACGCAGGCCTTTCAGGCGCGCCAGCCATTTGAAACCGGTGAGCATGGCTGGGCCAAACTTCTGCTTTTGCAACTGGCCCTTGGCGTTTTTCTTGGCCAGCAGCGGCGGTGCCAGGTGGTAGTTGAGCTTGAAGTCGCCTTCAAACATGCCGTTGATCTTGTCGAGGAAAGCCGTGTCGGTGTACAGCCGCGCCACTTCATACTCGTCTTTGTAGGCCATGAGTTTGAACAGGTAACGCGCCACGGCTTCGCTGAGCGACGACTTGCCCACCATCGCCTCGGCCTTTTCGACCTTGGCCACAAATGCGCGGTACACCTCGGCGTAAGCGGCGTTTTGGTAGGCGGTCAAAAACTCTACGCGGCGCTCCACCAAGTTGTGCGTGGTTTCGCGGCGCGTGAACTGGATCACCTGCGCAGGCTGCAGGCGCTGACGCACTTCATCGGGCCGAAGGGCGGCCTGGCGGCCCCATTCAAACGCCGTTTTGTTGGCCTCCACCGCTACCGCATTGAGTTCAATCGCGCGCATCAGCGAGGCATGCGCCAAAGGCACCCAGCCACGTTGCCAGGCGTAGCCCAAGATCATCGGGTTCACGTAGATGGTGTCGCCCATCAAGGCCAGCGCGGTGGCGTCGGCATCAAACGCGCCCAAGGCCTTGCTGCCCACCACTTCGGCGATTTGCGTGGCACAGGCGTCTTGCGGGTTTTGCCAGTTGGCGTTGCGCACAAAGGCGGCCGTGGGCGCGCCGTGTGTGTTCAACGCCACGTGCGTGCGGCCTTCGCGCATACGCGCCACGGTTTCGGGGTTCACCGACACCAACGGGTCGCAAGCCAACACCAGGTCGGCCGCCGCAGTACCCACCCGTGTGGTGCGAATGTCTTGCTGCGTCGCGCCAATCAACACATGGCTCCAGGTGGCGCCGCCTTTTTGCGCCAGGCCCGCCGCGTCTTGCGTGACGATGCCTTTGCCTTCAATGTGCGCCGCCATGCCCAGCAGTTGGCCGATGGTGATCACGCCCGTGCCGCCTACACCGGCCACGACAATACCCCACACACCACCCAGCGCAATGGCAGGCACGTTGGGCTCGGCCAGCGCCCCCAGATCTGCGGGCATCGCCGCCTTGTTCTTCGCCTTCTTTTTCAGCGCGCCGCCTTCCACACTCACAAAGCTGGGGCAGAAGCCTTTCAGGCAGCTCATGTCCTTGTTGCAAGTGCTTTGGTTGATGGTGCGCTTGCGGCCGAACTCGGTCTCCAGCGGCTCCACGCTCAGGCAATTGCTTTGCACGCCACAGTCGCCGCAGCCTTCACACACCAGTTCGTTGATCACCACACGTTTGGCCGGGTCCACGGCCGTGCCGCGTTTGCGGCGGCGGCGCTTTTCAGTGGCACAGGTCTGGTCGTAAATGATGGCCGTGGTGCCCTGCATTTCGCGGAACTCGCGCTGCACTTCGTCGAGCTTGTCGCGGTGCAGCACTTGGACGTGGTCGCCGGGGATGTTGACGCCCTGGTACTTCTCGGGCTCGTCGGTCACCACCACCACTTTCTTCGCGCCTTCGGCGTGCAGGCTCTCGGCAATTTGCAGCACCGAATGGCCTTCGGGGCGCTCGCCCACTTGCTGGCCGCCGGTCATGGCCACGGCATCGTTGTAGAGAATTTTGTAGGTGATGTTCACACCCGCAGCAATGCTTTGGCGAATGGCGAGCAGGCCGCTGTGGAAGTAGGTGCCGTCGCCCAGGTTGGCAAAAATGTGCTGGTCGGTGGTGAAGGGTTGCTGGCCGACCCATGGCACACCTTCGCCGCCCATTTGGGTGAAGCCGATGGTGGAGCGGTCCATCCACGTGGCCATGAAATGGCAGCCAATGCCGCCCATGGCGCGTGAACCTTCGGGCACCACGGTGCTGGTGTTGTGCGGGCAGCCCGAGCAGAACCAGGGCAGGCGCGCGTCACTTACGACGCCGCTGGTTTGCAGCACTTGCATGGACTTTTCTTTGGCTTCCAGAATGGCCATTTGCGCATCGACACGCGCCACCATGTCGGCACCGGCAGACGCCAGAATGCCCAGCTTGCGCAGGCGTTGCACGATGGCCTTGGCGATCAGCGCCGGATTCAAGTCGGCATTGGCGCGCAGCAGCGTGTTGGCCGTGGGGTTGGGCATGGCCCATTCGCCGCCAGAGAAGTCGCCATCGAGCTCCTGGAACTTGCCCAGCACATTCGGCCGCACGTCGGCGCGCCAGTTGTACAGCTCTTCTTTCAGTTGGTATTCGATGACCTGGCGCTTTTCTTCCACCACCAGAATCTCTTGCAGGCCTGTGGCAAATTCGCGTGTGAGTTGCGCTTCCAGCGGCCACACCACGGCCACCTTGTGCAGGCGAATGCCAAGCTGGCGGCAGGCCGCATCGTCCAAACCCAAATCCAGCAGCGCCTGGCGTGTGTCGTTGAACGCCTTGCCGCTGGCCATGATGCCGAAGCGGTCGTTCGGACCCTGGATCACGTTGTGGTTCAAGCGGTTGGCGCGGATGTAGGCCAGCGCGGCGTACCACTTGTAGTGCATGAGCCGTGCCTCTTGCTCCAACGCGTGGTCGGGCCAGCGGATGTGCAAGCCGCCGGGCGGCATTTGGAAGTCGGTCGGCATGATGATCTCCACCCGATCCGGGTCGATCATCGCCGTGGCGCTGGACTCCACAATTTCCTGGATCGTCTTCATGCCCGACCAGATGCCCGCAAAACGGCTCATGGCAAAGGCGTGGATGCCCAGGTCCAGAATTTCTTGCACGTTGGTGGGAAAGAACACCGGCGTGCCGCAGGCTTTGAAGATGTGGTCGCTTTGGTGCGCGGCCGTGCTGCTCTTGGAGATGTGGTCGTCACCGGCCACCGCGATCACGCCGCCCCAGGGCGTGGTGCCGGCCATGTTGGCGTGTTTGAAGACGTCAGAGCAGCGGTCTACGCCCGGGCCCTTGCCGTACCAAATGCCAAACACGCCATCAAATTTGTTGGTGCCCGGTGGCGAGAAGCCGAGCTGCTGTGTGCCCCACAGCGCCGTGGCGGCCAGCTCTTCGTTCACACCCGGCTGGAACACGATGTTCTGCGCCTTCAGGAACTTGCTGGCCTTCCACAAGGCCTGGTCGTAGCCACCCAACGGCGAGCCCCGGTATCCGCTGATGAAACCGGCGGTGTTCTTGCCAACCTGTTGGTCACGCAAGCGCTGCAACATAGGCAGCTTGACGAGGGCTTGCACGCCGCTCATGAAGGCTCGCCCGTAATCGAGCGAGTATTTGTCGTCGAGCGTGACAGTCTCTAGTGCTTTGCGCACGTGCTCCGGCAGTGGGGCATTCATTCTTGTGGGTCTCCATGTCTCTTTATGAACCGCCTCGTGAGCGGGTGCGTTTTTTGTCTACGCTTCGATCAAGCGCGAACGCCAAACCTTTGCAAAGTGTATGCCGCCTGCACAGATATGTCTTTTCTTTTGATGCCCATTCGGGACGTTACCAAGAAAGGATATTGCGCAAATCATTACCATTGAGAAATGTTAGATAAATTCGACCTGACCATCCTCGATGAACTGCAACGCGACGGCCGGCTCACCAACGCCGAACTGGCGCAACGTGTGGGCCTGAGCGCAGCCCCCTGCTGGCGGCGCGTGCGTGCGCTAGAAGAAGCGGGCTACATCCGTGGCTACCACGCCGACATCGACCGGCAAAAAATCGGCCTGGGCGTGCTGGCCTTTGTGCGGCTGGACGCCGACCGCAACAGCGGCGACGTGACGCGCGAGCTGGAAGAAGCCATCCGCAAGATCCCCGAAGTCATCTCGTGCCACTACATCAGCGGCGCGGGCACGTTCGAGCTGCAGGTGGTGGCGCAAGACCTGGACACGTTTTCGCGCTTTGCACGCACAGTGCTCATCAACCTGCCCAACGTGAAAGACCTGCACACCAGCTTTTCGCTGGGCGAGGTGAAGGAAAGCCGGGCGCTGCCGTTGGCGCATTTAAAAGCCGTGCCGTAACGGCCTCAAAAACCTTCTCTATTCAGCACACAGCCTATGTACGCTTCCACCTTCATCTTCGCCACCAAGCAGTTTGACGATGCCTTTCACCGGCTCGACCAAGAGATCGCCGCCATGGCGAAAGCAATTCCGGGCTACGTGGGTGAAGAGACGTGGGAAAACACTGCCACCGGCTTGGTGTCCAACGTGTACTACTGGGACTCGCTCGAAGCGCTGCAGCAACTGGTGCAGCACCCCAGCCATCTAAAAGCCAAGGCCGCGCAAGCCAACTGGCTCGATGGCTACCAGGTGATCATTTCCCAAGTGCTGCGCACTTATGGCGACGACAAACTGACACCACAACTGGCACCGCATTTAGCGGTGCACAGCAAGCCGGCATAAATCAAGCCAAGGCCAACTTCGGCTGCGTGCGCACAAGAGACGGCGCAGCATGAGGTGCATCCAGTCCTGCTGGCAAGGTAAACACCGACACCAAGTTGGCCAACGAAGCCGCCTGGTGATTCAAGCTGTCTGCGGCGGCCGCGCTTTCTTCCACCAACGCGGCGTTTTGCTGGGTCACGGTGTCGAGTTGCTGCACGGCGTCGCCCACCTGACTGATGCCGGTGTCTTGCTCCGAGCTGGCGGTGCTGATCTCTTCGATCAAGCTCGCCACCTTGGCCACGCGGTTCACCAATTGGCTCATGGTCTGGCCAGCGGCATCGACCTGGCTGCCGCCCGCTTCCACGCTGGCCACGCTGGCATCGATCAGCGTCTTGATTTCTTTGGCAGCGGTAGCACTGCGCCCGGCCAGGCTGCGCACCTCGCTGGCCACCACGGCAAAGCCGCGCCCTTGTTCGCCAGCGCGGGCGGCTTCAACCGCAGCGTTCAGCGCCAGGATGTTGGTCTGGAAGGCAATGCCGTCGATCACGCTGATGATGTCGGCAATCTGGCGCGAGCGCGCGGCAATATCACCCATGGTGTTGACCACCTTGTCCATGGCGGCGCCGCCATCAGTGGCCACCTTGGAGGCGTCCAGCGCAATGTGGCTGGCTTGGCGCGCGGTGTCGGCGTTTTGCTTCACAGCCGAGGTGAGCTGCTCCATGGCGGCCGCCGTTTGCTCCAGGTTGCTGGCCTGCTCTTCGGTGCGCTGGCTGAGGTCAGAGTTGCCGGTGGCAATTTGTCCGGTGCCTGCGGCGATCGACTCCGAGCTTGCGCGCACCTTGCTCACAATGCCCACCAGGCTCTCGGTCATGTGCTTCAGTGCCGATAGCAATTGGCCCACTTCGTCTTTACCGGCCGCATCGATGCGCACCGACAAGTCACCCGCCGCCACGGTGTTGGCCACGTGCACCGCGCGCAGTAGCGGCCGGGTGATGGAACGCGTGATCCACACACCCAACACAATCGCCAGCACCACGGCCGCCCCCGAGATGGCTGCCACCAGCACGAAGCCCGACTTGGCCGTGTCTTCAGCGGTAATACCGGCCTGGTCCATCAAGCCTTCTTGCAGATGGCTGAAGTCTTCCATCGCCTTCATGTAGGCCAACTGACGCACACGCAGCGTGTCCATCAAGTAAGCTTTGGCGGCGTTCAGGTCACCCTTTTTGATCAAGGCTAAATATTCGTCCAGCCCGGCGCGGTAGGGCGTGCGCTGCGCCAGCACTTCGGCCAAGCGAGACTTGCCATCGGCAGACGTCACCAACGGCTGCAGTTTGTCGAACAGTTTGGTGGTCTCGGCACGACTGGTGTCGATGTTTTTGTACTCGGCTTCGAGCTGCGCAGTTTGATCGAAGATGAGCAGGTTGCGGGTGAAGCGCGCCTGCTTGTTGATCTCGTCTTCGATGTCGCCCACCAACTGCACTTTGACGTAGAAATCCTTGGTCACCGCTTGCAGAGCCTGGTTCACAGTACTCAGCGCGCCACCGGCTAAAACCGCAACGCCAATCAGCAAAATAATGGTGGCGGCAAATGCCAGCCCAATGCGCGTTCCGATGCGCAGATTGCTCAGCTTGTCCATTCAGAAAGTCCTCAGGTTGAGCCGAATCGGCTGAGCACCAAGGTAGTGCCCTCCATAAGGGATCGGCAATGTGTAACATTTCTTGAGCTACTTCACATTCATCGCCCCCAGCCATCCACATGCACATTGAACAACTGACCGGCCCTCGCATCATCTTGCGCGCCCTGCGCAGCAGCGACGCTGCAGCGCTGGTGGCCGCCGCCGCAGACGGCGAACTCTGGAACCTGCCCTTCACCGTGGTGCCGTCGGCCACCACGGTGGAAGGCTACATCCGCATCGCGCTCGACGGACACGCGGCCGGCACCGTCATGCCGTTTGTGACCACGTTGGCGGCCACAGGCGAAGTCATCGGCTCCACACGCTTCTGGAAGATCGACCCACACAACCGCAAGCTCGAAATCGGCAGCACGTGGATGGCCGCGTCGCACCAAAAAACATTCGTCAACACCGAGGCCAAATACCTGATGTTGCGTGCTGCGTTTGAAGACATGCGCTGCATTCGCGTGCAGTTCACCACGGACGAAATCAATACAACATCTCGCGCTGCCATCCTACGTTTGGGGGCTAAGGAAGAAGGCACGATACGTTTCGAACGCATCATGCCGAATGGCCGCAAGCGCAACTCTGTGCGCTTCAGCATCATTGAAGATGAATGGCCAGAAGTAAAGAGCCGACTGGAGGCGCGGCTGGGCTCATGATGAAAATTTAAGGCCTCATCCACTAGGCAAGGAAAGCAGGTAGAACCGCCATGGCACATTCCACAACATACCCCCACGCAGCGCGACCGCACCCCTTCTTCGGCCTCGTCGGCTGGGTGGTGGCCTGCTTCATTGCCGCTGGCCTGGGCGCCATCGCGTCGGCCAACGCGCAAGACTTTTATGGGCAATTGGTGCAACCGTTGTGGGCCCCACCGGCATGGCTGTTTGCCCCGGTATGGACGGCACTCTACGCCATGATGGCGGTGGCCGCATGGCTGGTATGGCGCGCGCACGGATGGCGTGGCGCCGCACCAGCACTCACCCTCTTCATCATGCAGTTGGCAGCCAATGCGTTGTGGACGTGGCTGTTTTTTGCGTGGCATATGGGTGCTGCCGCCATGGCTGAAATTCTAGTGCTGTGGCTGCTAATTGCGGCCACCATCTGGGCCTTCTGGCGTCACCACCACGTGGCGGCACTGTTGCTGCTGCCGTATCTGGCGTGGGTGAGCTTTGCATCAGTGCTGACCTTCTTCATGTGGCAACTCAATCCCGCGATTCTGGGTTGATCTGAGGCCATGGAACAAGACACGATGGTCGTGGTGCCAGGGCTGGGCGAAATCGTCCGCGACAAACGCAGGGACGCGTATGTCAGCCGCCCGTTCAAGCTGGCGGTGCTCAACGGCACATGGCACCGCCTGGTGCTGCAGGGCTACGACACCGACCCGGCACGCGAAGACTTTCACGCCGCCATGACCAACTTTTTGCACTGCACATTCAGAACGCTGCAGAAAGCGACGCCCTATGTGTTCCAGCAATACCAGGACGCGAATGTCGACGAAGAGTTTGTCACCCTGCTCACGCCGGCCCAGGTTTGGCAGCACATCCAGTTTGTAGCCGATCCGGTGGTCACGCGGCGTGCGGGCGGTGACCAAGGCATCTACATTTCCATTGCCTGCGAATGTGCCTGGGAGCCGGAAAACGGGCTGCAGATTGTGTTGAAGAATGGCGAGCGCGTCAGCAAAATCGGCCCCTACGATGGGCACCTCACGCACTCAGACGCTTACGACGACGAGAGCCTGGAAGACGTGGTTTACCAGTGATTCCGAGGCCGCGCTAGCAGACTGCTAGAGAACCACTTCGGCACTTACTTTGGCCACAACACCCACATGCGCAATGTCTGCTTCAAGCGACCAGCAAGCTCTCCAGCTTGCGGACCCCAGCCCGCAAAGTAGTCGGCCCGCACGGCACCGGTGATGGCGCTGCCGGTGTCTTGTGCCATTACCAGCTTTTGCAGAGGCACCGAAGGGCCGGGCGAAGCCAGCCACACTGGTGTGCCGTAGGGAATGCTGCCAGGATCCACCGCGATGGAACGGCCAGGCGTGAGCGGCACACCTTGCGCGCCGCGCGGGCCAAAGGCGGCGTCGAGCGGCGGCAGGGCTTCTTCGCGGAAGAACACCATGCGCGGGTTGCTCCACAACAGTTCGTTCAAGCGCTGCGGGTTTTGCGCGATCCAGGCTTTGATGCCGGGCCAGGTGGCGTCACGCACCAGGCCTTGGTCGAGCAGCCAGCGACCGACGCTTTTGTACGGCTGGTCGTTGGTACCGGCGTAGGCCAGGCGGATCAGGCGCTGACTGCCATCGGGTTCGGTCACGCGGATGCGGCCCGAGCCCTGGATTTGCAGCACCAGCGCGTCCACGGGGTCGGCCAGCCAGATGAGTTCTCGCCCGGCCAAAGCGGCACGCGCTTCGGGCAGGGTTTCCATTTCTTGCCGGGTGTACCAAGGCTTGCGTTGGCCCAGGGTGGCGGGTGCGCGGTACAGCGGTACGGTGTTGGTGGCAGTGGGTTGGCGCGTGCCGTCAAACAGCGGCTCGTAATAGCTGGTGAGCAAACCGTCAGAAGGGCCCTGCACGGGTTCCACGCGGTAGGGCTGCAGGCGCTGCTGCAAAAAGGCGCGTTGTTCGTCGTCGGTGCCCAGGCTCAGGCGGCGCACGTCGCTGCACAGCGGGCCAAACACCGGGCCGGGGCGTTCACAGCTTTTGATCCAGGCGTTCCAGGCTTCGAACAGGTTGTCGTCGGCAAAGCCGGGCAGCTCAGACCAGTCGACCGGCAACCAGCGGCTGCGTGGATGCTGCGGCGACAGGCCGACGCTGCCTCGGTAGGGCACTTCAGCGCTCGCGCCCGGCGTGGGGACAGAAACGCTTGGCGCGGGGCTGGCGCCCGGTGCCTTGTCTGGCGCCGAGGCACAACCCGCGAGGATGGCCACCAGCGTGCCTAGAATGGCAGCGGTCCACAGTTTCTGGAAATTCAATTGCATGGGTCTGATTCTTCTTGAGGCGCTTGGCGCGCTGGTGCTGCTGCTGTTGATTGTGTGGTGGACCATGTTTTCGGGCCGCAAACGCGGTGAACTGCCGACGGACGAAACCAAGGCCACAGCCGAAGAATCAAAGTCAAAAAAGCCTGAAGCGCCCACCAAATAAGCGCAAACAGCTACACATTACGTAGCAAATTGGCCAATTCTACGGCCGACTTCACATCCATCTTTTCAAACACGCGGGCGCGGTGCACTTCCACCGTGCGCACGCTGATGGCCAACTGATCGGCAATCAACTTGTTCGGCAGGCCGTCAACCACCAGGCGCATCACGTCGCGCTCGCGGTCGGTCAGCTCGGCCAGCTTGGTCTGCATGCCCACTCGCTCGACGATGACCTTCAGCTTCTCGCGCGACTGCACCAGCGCTTGCTCGATGCGGTCGACCAGCGCGTTGTCAGAAAACGGTTTTTGGCAGAAGTCGAACGCGCCGCGCTTCACGGCCTCGACCGCCGTGGGCAGGTCGGCATGGCCGGTGAGGAAGATAACGGGCAGTGCGTCGGTCAGGCGCTGCGCCACCACGTGCTCAAACAAGGCAATGCCGCTCATGCCGGGCATGCGCACGTCCAGCAGCAGGCAACACGCCTGGCGCGGCACAAAACCGGGCTGTAGTTTCTGTTCGAAAAACGCGTCGGCGCTCTCAAAGGTTTCGCTGTAGAGGCCGCGCGAGCGCAGCAGCCAGGAGAGTGCATCGCGCACGCCGGCATCGTCGTCAACAATAAATACGGTGGCGTCTTGAGAGGGTTGCATGGGGTTCAGGCAAGGGGCGCAATTCAGGCAAAGGGCGCCGCGATGGTAGCGGTTGTGGCAGAAGCCGTAACCGTCGTGGTGGTTGTGCCGTTGGATACGGCCACCACATCGGTCGGCAAGGTGAAGCGGAACACGGTGCCGCGCGGCAGGTTGGGGCCAAACTCCAGAAAGCCGCCATGTTGCTCGATGACGGTGCGGCACATGCTCAGGCCCAGGCCCATGCCGTCGGCGCGGGTGCTGAAAAATGGTGTGAACACACGCTCGGCCACCAGCGGGTCGATGCCAGCGCCCACGTCGGCCACCGAAAACAGCAACCAGCCGCGTGGGCGCGTGCCATCCACCAGCGCAGCCGCTGGCGCGGGCT
The DNA here is from genome assembly GCF_049860745.1 of Hydrophilobacter chitinilyticus. GTDB lineage: Bacteria > Pseudomonadota > Gammaproteobacteria > Burkholderiales > Burkholderiaceae_C > Rhodoferax_B. The sequence continues at coordinate 5,900,148 of NZ_CP187561.1, forward strand.
CTACCCGCATGGTGAGCGTGCGCTCGGCCACGGGGGGCTCCAGCGGGCCGTCCATGGCTTGCATGGCGTTGCGCGCCAGGTTCAACAACACTTGTTCGACCATGGTGCGGTCGCACTGCACCGGCGGCAAACCTTCTGGCACTTGCAGCACCAAGCGCACGCTGGATTGCCGCGCCTGCAATTGCACCAGCGGCAAGATGGCGACGAACAACTCTATCGGGTCGACGGCCTGGCGCGCATCGTTGGCGCGGCGCACAAAACGCTGCACGCTGCGGATCACGCGGCCGGCGCGGTCGGCTTGTTCGCTGATGCGCAGCAGGGCTTGTTCCATGTCGGCCATGTCGAGCCGCGCCACGCCCTCTTCGTCGCCGCCACGCAAGCGCATGAGATTGATGGAGCCGGTGGCGTAGCTGGAGATTGCGGCCAGCGGCTGGTTCAACTCGTGGCTCAGCAACGAGGCCATTTCACCCACGGTGGCCAGGCGCGCGGTGACCTGCAGCCGCTCTTCGCTGGCGCGCGAGAGTTCTTCCACACGGCGCTGTTCGCTGATGTCGAGCACGGCGCTCATCCAGCCGGTTTGAAAACCGCGCTCGTTGATCAGCGGGGCTTCGATCACCAGCACCGGGAAACGGGTGCCGTCCTTGCGCAGAAACACCGACTCAAAACCTTCGCGCGGCGGCGTGGTGCCGATGATGCGCTGGTTTTGCCGCGCGGTGTATTCGTCAACCAACTCGGGCGGCCAATATGGCAGCGGGCCGCGCCGACCGAGCAGGTCTTCAGGCGCCAGGCCCACCATGTCGCAGAAGGCCGGGTTGACGTAGGTGATGTGGCCGTCCAGATCCCGCGCACGCAGGCCGGTGACCAGCGAGTCCTCCATCGCCTTGCGAAACGCCAATGCATCGGCCAGGCCACGCTCGGCCTGCAAGCGGCGGCGGGTGTCGCGCACCAGCAGCACGGTGACGGTTACCAGCGCAATCGACATCATGGTGACCAGCGCGGTCATCACGTTCGGGAACACATCAGGCGCGCCGTGCCAACTGTCCATGCGCAGCAGCAGCGGGTTGCCCGGCAGGTCGAGCAACTGCTGCGCGGTGAACATGCGCGTGCCGCGCCGCGCCAGGCCGTGTAACGCCAGGCGCGTGCCATCGGCCTCGACAAACGACACCTCCTGGCTGCGCGACAACTGGTGCCCCACCACGTCGGCCAGGATGCCGGGCAGCGAATAGGTGGCGATCACATAACTGTCCAGGCGGCGATCCACCATCACCGGCAGGCACATCTCGATGACCTCCACACCCAGGCCGTCGAGTTGCGGCAGGTAATAACTGCGCGAGTAAGCCGGCCCCTGGAAACGCAAGGCAGCGGCACAGGCCAGGGCCACGTCGGTATTGGAATTAGTACGGCCCAGAAACTCGAAGATCGAGGGACGGTAGGGGGTGTCGACAAACGCGCGCAGGTGGAGTTGCGGGTTGAGCAACTCAATGCGCAGCATCTCGCGGCGTTGGTGCAGCAGCACTTCGGCGTGTTTGCGCCACTCCTCGGGGCTGGGCCTGCCCACCTGCAGCGCCACCATGTTCTGCACGTTCAACCGCAAGGCATTGCGGATGTCGGCCACGGCCTCTGCGGTGTCCATCTCCAGGCGGTTCTGCACCTGGCCGGTCTCATAGCGGCCGGTCATCCACACCAGCGTGGCCAGCACCAGCACCACCAGGGCCATCAGCCAGCCCCATAGGCTCCAGCTGCGCCACAACAGGTTGATACTGCGAATGCGCCGCCGTAGAAGACGTCCTAAGGGATTCACAACGGAGGACTCAAGACACGGTTTTCAGAGAACGCGGTGTTCCAGCGCCGGCAGTTGCTGGCGGTACCGCGCCAACTGCGTGGCATCCAGCTCGGCCACCACCACCGCTTCGCCTTCGGCGTGCTGCGCCAGCACGTCGCCCCATGGGCTCACCAGCATGGAGTGGCCCCAGGTGCGGCGGCTGCTTTCGTGCACGCCGCCTTGCGCGGGCGCCACCACAAAGGCCAGGTTCTCCACCGCACGGGCACGCAGCAACAGCTCCCAATGCGCCAAACCCGTGGGGTAGGTGAAAGCGCTGGGCACCAGCAACACGTCGGCGCCTTGTTGCGCGTAGTGGCGGTACAGCTCGGGAAAGCGCAGGTCGTAGCAAACACTCATGCCGATGCGCCAGTTGCGGCCATCGCGCGCGGTCATGTCGAACACCGTGGGCTCGCCGCCATGCTGCAACACACGCGCTTCGTCAAAACTCTCCACACCGTTGTCAAAGCGGAACAGGTGGATCTTGTCGTAGCGCGCCACACAGGCACCGCTGGGGTCAAAAGCCAACGAGCTATTGCGCACACGGCCATCAGACGTGCTCAGCGGCAAGGTGCCGCCGACGATCCACAGGCCCAATTCGTGTGCAGCGGTGGCCAGAAAGGTTTGAATTTTCCCGTCGCCAAAAGGCTCCTGGATCTGCAGTTTGTCGGTGTCCACCCGGCCCATGATGCAAAAGTATTCGGGTAGCACCGCCAACTCGGCCTGCTGCCGCGCGGCTTCTTCGAGCAGGGCGCGCGCGCGGTCGAGGTTGGTTTGCAGTTGGGTGGCAGACACCATCTGAATGGCGGCGACCTTCATCGGCTGGCTCCGTTGTTGGTGTTGTCTTTGGGGGCTTCCGCAGGCTCTGCGCCGGTCTCCCCCGGCCACAGTGACTTGCGGTTCACTTTGGCAATTTTAGGGTCGGCCCAGGAGCCGTCGATGTGGAACACCTGGGTGGCAGCCTCCATCAACGGCTTGCGTAACACCGCCTGGGCCAGAAAGGCACCGATGCCGATAACGGGGTTGATCACCGTAGCCGCCAGCGCAGCGGTGCCGGCGCTGATTTCGGGAATGACCACCACCTTCAGATCTTGGGTTTCCTTGGCCAGATCGACCTGGCCTTCCATCAACACCGCCGCGTTCACGCCCTTCATCTGCAGGTTGTTGGTGGCCGCCACGCCGCGGTTGATCTTCACGTCGCCACGGATGAAGTCGAACGCAAAACCTGCGCTGAAGATGTCAGTGAAGTCGAGTGTCAAGCGGCGCGGCAAGGCCTGCAAACTCAGCACGCCCAGCAGCTTGGCCAAGCCGGGGTCGGCCTTGAGGAACTGGCCGTCTTCGAGGTTCACGTTGAGCTGGCCGACCAAGGTGGGGTAGTCGATGGACGTGGGCGCGCCCACCCAGGCAATCTGGCCGTCCATCTGGCCCTTGCCTTTGCGGAACACGCCCGGCATTTCAAAGCGTTCGAGCAGCTTACCGCCGTCGACCACATTGAGTTTGAAATTGAGCACCGTGCGGCGCGCGCCGGGTTGGGCGTTCAAGGCGCTCCAATTGCCCGACGCGGTGAAGGTGCCTTCGGGGTTGCTGAGCACCAGGCGGTTCAGGCGCCATTCGTTGTTGGCACCGTTGGCGGCATCACGCTGCGCCAGATTGGCGGCGCGGTTCACCGCCTCCAGCTCCAGGCGGCCCATTTTGTTGCCCTGCAGTTGGAAGTCTTCTACCACCACGTCGAGCGCGGGCACGCTGCGCGTGGCGTTGTCCAGCACCGTCTCGGTGGGCCCGGTGTTGCTGTTGGCGCCAGAGCCCGTGGAGCCGAGCCGCAGCTTGGCCAGGCGCGCATACAGGCGGCCGGGCGTGCCATCGGTGGAGGGGCGGTACTCGCCGTTGCCGCTGACTTCGGTGGCGTTGAGGTTGGCGCGCCAGACTTGGTTGTCGTGTGTGGCGTCGAGCGTCAGGTCGTGCAAGGCGCGGCCGCTGAAGGTCAGGGTTTTGGTGCGCAACGCGATACGGGTGGGCACGTAGTCGTTCACCGGGCCCATGGGATTCAGTGCGGGGGCCGCCGCTGCAGCGACGGTGGGGGCTGACGTAGCGGGCGCCGCAGGGGTGCCCGCAGCCGGGGCCGCAAAAGCGGCGTCCCACGCGTCGGTGTCCAGCGCGTCGAGCCCCACGTGTGCCGCCACGCCGTTTTCTGGCATCGGCAATGTGCCCTCGGCCCGGTCACCCAGACCAATGACGCCGCGCAACACCCGAGGCGCATTGCCCGACACATCGCGCACGTACTGCGCCGATACCACTTTGCCCAGGCTGGCGGTGATGCGGTCACGCTCAGGCCCCGGTGCGGTGGCAGTTCCGGTCGGCGGCAGCATGACACGTTCCACGCGCAGCGGCAGCGTGGCCTCGGCCGCCTTGTTCAGTGGCGCGGGCAGGCGCAAGGCCATACCCTGCAGGCTGCTGTTGAGCGTGATTTCAGCCGCACCACGGCGTATCGCCAACTGCGCGTTATAGGTGGTGCTGCCGCTCATGAGATTGGCGATCGTGGCCAGCCCCTCCACTTCACGCGCCTGGCGCAAACCCTCTGCGGTGGCGGTGCCGTTGATGCGGAAGCTCATACTGGGGTCGTTGGCGCTAGCCGCCGCTGAAACAGCGGACGCTGGTTTTGAAGTCGATGCGGTGGCCGCAGTGACCGCCCGACCGGTGGGCGAGCCACCTTCAAAAAACACGTCGCCCCCCAGCAACCGCGCTTGCCCGCCGGTGATGGCCAAGCCGGTTTCAGAAAATGCCACCACGCCCTTGGCGCGCGCCAGGGTGGGCATACCCGGCATCAGCGCCACATCGTTACCGTTCAAGGTCACACTGCCCTGGACTTTGCTGTTGTCGATGTCAGAGATCGGTAAATTCAGGCTCAGTTGCAGTTGGCCATTGCCCGTGGCGCTGGCCTGCTCCAAGCTGCGTTGCGTGATGGCGTTCAGCGGCGAGTTGCGCACCACCCCCAGCATGTCGTTCAAGCGACCATTGGCCTCGGCGGTGACGCGGACCACCGAGTGGTGGAAGTCAGCAATGTCGGCCTCGACCTTGGGCACCACGATGGCGCCATTCGGCCCGAGCCGACCGGATGCACTTTTGACCTGCATGCCGTTGCGGTCAAAGATCAGGTTGCCGCTCAAACGCGTGAACACCGGCCATGGCGGACGGCCAGCCGGATTGATGCTTTGCGGCACGAAGGCAAAGGTGGCGTCTTTGACGTCGGCGCTGATATGAAACTCGCCACGGCGCGCATCAACGTAGGGGAAGTCGTGCAGGTCGCCTTTGACGCGGAAGCGGATGTTGGTGGCGCCGCCGCCATTGACAGCATCGCGCACGTAGTGCCGCGCATCGGGGTTCACGCCCAGCGGCAGGTAGCGGTGCACGCGCGGACCGGCACCGCGGTCAAGCACGCCATCCAGCTCCAGCACACCAGGAAAGCGGCTTTTGCTGGGCGAACGCACGGGGTCGCTGGTACTCCACTTGGCGGTCAGGTTGCCCGCCGCATCGGCATTGGCAAACTGCGTGCGCGCAACATTCACGGAAAACTTCTCGCCGTCGATCTTCCAGCTCACGTCGGAAGAGAAACTGTCAAACGGTACTTCAGGCTCCTCAAACACGCCGGGGAAGGTCAGGCTGCCGTTTTGCAGCGACAGGGCCATCTTGCCGCCCGCTTGATTCAGGTCGAAATCCACCGTGGCGCCGCGCATGCCGGGGTGACCCACATGGCCGTCGGCAATAGCCGCTGCCGTCATCACCTCGGGTGCAATCTCGAGCCCGGTCACGCGGCCTTTGGCGGCGTAGCTCACCAAGGTATCGGAGTTGCCCTGCCAGCGCGCGTCGAAGTTTTCCAAACGCCCCTTGGGGGCCAATCGCTCCAGGCTGTCGTGCAACGCCTCGGTCAAGGGCAGGCGCTTGGCGATTTGCGCCACCGCCGCCAGGTCCAACTGATCACCACGGAACTGCCCCTCGGGCACGTTGTTCGCGCCCGTGACCGAGCGCACAAATACATTGCCGCCCGGCCACTCCAAACCATCTGCCGCCGTGAAGCGCATGCCTTCGGTGAAGAACTCAAAGCCGGATTTGCCGCTTTCAGAGCCGTCGGCATTGCCCACACCGGAGACCTGCCGCCAACCCAGGCGGCCCTGCAGCGAAGGCAACTCCAGCGGCTCCAGCGTGCTATCCAATCGCGCGTTGACTTGCGCCAAGGCCAGGTCGGCCGTCACCGCCGCCAGTTGCCCCTGCCGCACATCGGCCCACACGCGCAGCGCGCCCTGGCCTGCGGCCACGCCCGAACTGGCGTCGCTGTAGAGGTGCAGATGCTGGGCATCCAGGCGCGGCAGGTCGGCGAACAGGGCACCATCCCACTCGCGCCAACGGCCGTTGTGCAGCGACAGCAAGGGCTGGCGCAGGCGGCCGACCAGGCTCATGCGGTCGCCCCATTCGGCCGGCGGCGTGGCGTCGAAGCGCATCAGATGGCTGCGGCCCCGATTGCGCAGCACCAGGTCGATATCGGTCAGGGCCAGCGTGGGGGCCTGGCGTTGCGCGTCGGTCCAGCGCAGGGTGCCGTGGCGCAGCACCACTTCAGTTTGCTCAAACAACCAATCGAGTGCAGGGTTATCCCCGGTCGCGCCGCCGCCTTGGGCGACCACCTGGCCGGCCGCCAGGATGCGGCCATCGGCCTCGCGGCGCACGTCAAGTTCCAGGCCGTCGATCACCAATTGGGTGAAGCCACGCCGCCACACCGACGCGGGCGACAGCGCCACCGTGACCTTGGGCAGGCGCACGGCCGGGCGGCCCTGGTCGTCTTGCAGCACCACTTCTTCAGCTTCAAACAGCGGCACAAGCCCACTCGATTTGGCCGACAAGCGCGCGATGGTGACGGGCATCCCTACAAGACGACTTGCCTCTGCTTCCAGCCTTGGGCGAAATTCGTCGATTCGCGGCACAATGATTCCGTGCAGCAGTCCCCACGCCAGGGCCACGAGCAGCCACGCTGTCGCAACCAGGCCTAAACACCAGGGGGCGACCGTAGCCGCTAAGTGAAGCAATCGGGTGGGGCGGAGCTGTGATTCAGTCATTGGACTCATGGATGCAACTGGAATTATGACCCCCGGCCCGCAAGGGAATTCAATCCACAGCGGCGATCATTTGTTAAGCAAAGCAAATCAGCCGCCTTTGGGCCTGTCTTCTTACTCGCGTTTCGTGCAAAGGCTTCGTCGGCGTTACGCCGCCGAGTTGCCCCTATTGCCTATGGGGGAACCGGTCCGCGCCAGCATGCATGAGTGCTTGACCGCCGTTCTGGCCAAAGGTTTCACCCTTGATGCCGCGCTGCGCATCGTGCGCCAGTTGGTCATGGAACGGCTGGTGTCGCTGGACTGCGACCACCAAGCGCCGCTGGCCGTGGTGACGCGTGCCGTGACGGAACTGGCTGAGTTGGCCCTCGATGCCGCCGGCACAGAAGCCTGCCGCGAACTCGACAGCCGCCACGGTGCCCCGCTGCGCCCCGACGGCCAGCGTGCCGAAATGTGGGTCATCGGCATGGGCAAGCTGGGTGGGCGCGAACTGAATGTGTCGAGCGACATCGACCTGATCTACGTCTACGACCAAGACGGCGAAACCGCCGGCACGGAAGACGGGCGCGGCCGGATCAGCAACCACGAATACTTTTCCAAGGCCGTCAAACTGATGTACGGCCTGGTGGGCGACACCACCGAGCACGGCTTCGTGTTCCGCGTCGACCTGATGCTGCGCCCCAACGGCAACTCCGGCCCGGCCGCCATCTCGCTCGGCGCACTCGAAGAATATCTGCAGGTGCAGGGCCGCGAGTGGGAGCGCTTTGCCTGGCTGAAGAGCCGCGTGGTGGCGCCACGCAAATGCATCATCGACGCCTCGGCCCAAGAGCTGCGCGGCGTGGTGCTGCCGTTTGTGTTCCGCCGCTACCTCGACTACAACGTCTTCGACTCGCTGCGCAACCTGCACAAGCAGATCCGCGAACACGCAGCCAAACGCGCCGCCGGCCATCCTGAACGCGCCAACGACGTGAAGTTGTCGCGCGGCGGCATCCGCGAAATTGAGTTCACCGTGCAGTTGCTGCAGGTGGTGCGTGGCGGCCAGTTCCCCGAGCTGCGCACGCGCTCCACCCTCGACGCCCTGCAACGCCTGGCGCGCGCCGGGCTCATGCCACAAGCCACGGCCACGGCCCTGGCCAGTGCCTACGAGTTTTTGCGCCGCGTGGAACACCGCATCCAGTACCTGGACGACCAACAAACCCACGTGCTGCCCACGCAAGATGACGACCTGGCCTGGATCGCCCAGACCATGGGCTACAGCAACTGCTGCGCGTTCTTGAGCGACCTGGACATGCACCGCGAATTTGTGGCGCAAGAGTTCGACACGTTGCTCGGCGGCCAGGGCCAAGGTACCTGCCGCAAAGGCGGCGGTTGCAAAGGCCCGAACGGCGCCGCGCCGCTGGGCCCCGATTTGGACGGCCTGCTGGAACAACTCAGCGGCACCTTGCGCGAACGCGTGACGCATTGGCGCCAGCACCCGCGTGTGCTGGCGCTGCGCGACGACGCCCGCGCCCGCCTGGTGCGCCTGCTGCAACGCACCAACACGTGGATCAAAGAAGAGCGCGTGACCGAAGAGGCCGCCGTGCGCCTAGTCGACTGGATTGAAACCCTGCTGCGCCGCGAAAGTTATTTGGCCATGCTGCTCGAACGCCCCAGCGTGCACGAGCGCCTGCTGCGCCTGCTGGGCGCCGCGCGCTGGCCCGCGCGCTACCTGCTGCAGCACCCCGGCGTGATCGACGAACTGGCCAGCGACGCCATGCTGGGCGAACGTTTTGTGGCCGAGGCTTTTGAAGCCGAGCTGGAACACCGGCGCGCCTCGCTTGCCACCACCGGCGAAGACGACGAAGAAACCCTGCTGAACCTGCTGCGCCGCGCGCACCACGCCGAGCTGTTCCGCGCCCTGGTGCGCGACATCGAAGGTCGCATGACGGTAGAGCAGGTGGCCGACGACTTGAGCGCCTTGGCCGAAGTGATCCTGCGCGTGACCGCCCGCTGGAGCTGGGAGCGCCTGCGCAACCGCCACACCGAAACGCCGCAGTTCGCCATCATCGGCTACGGCAAACTCGGTGGCAAAGAGCTGGGCTACGGCAGCGACCTGGACATCGTGTTCGTCTATGAAGACGCCGACGAACGCGCGCCCGAGAGTTACGCCGCCTACGTGCGCAAGATGATCAACTGGCTGACCGTGAAAACCGGCGAGGGCGATTTGTTTGAGATCGACACCGCGCTGCGCCCCAACGGCAACTCCGGCCTGCTGATCACCACCTTTGACGCCTACGCCAACTACCAGCAACAACGCGGCAGCAACACCGCCTGGACCTGGGAACACCAGGCCATGACGCGTGCGCGTTTTGTGCTGGGCTTTGAACCACTGCGTGCGCGTTTCGATGCGGTACGCCAAGCCGTGATCACCGCGCCACGCGATGAAGCTGGCCTGCGTTCTGAGATTGTCGCCATGCGCGACAAGGTGCGCAGCGCCCACCCGGTGCGTGGCCACGCCTTCGATGTGAAGCACAGCCCCGGCGGCATGGTCGACGCCGAGTTCGCCGTGCAATACCTGGTGTTATCGCAATCACAACACCACCCCGAGCTGCAGGAAAACGTGGGCAACATCGCGCTGCTGCAACGCGCCGAAACCGCGGGCTTGTTGCCCGCTGGTGTGGGCACCGCTGCCGCCAGCGCCTACCGCGCACTGCGCCGTGCGCAACACACGGCGCGCTTGAACGAAGCGCCTACCCAGGTGGAGCCGCCGCTGCTGCAACCAGAGCAGCAGGCGGTGATTGCCTTGTGGAAAGCTGTGTTCGGCTAAGTAGGTTTTTCAAGATCGGCAACACCGCCGCGCCGTCACGCTAGACCAGCAATGACGTCGCGGCCATCGGGGTGCAGAGATCAGGGGCGCGACAAGGAGCGTCATGGCCGTGTCACGCAACACGTCTAAGTTCGTCGGCTGGCATTTCGCCACAACGACACTTTGATCTCCTCATGCAGACCTCCTTTCCCTTCTTGCCCCGCACCCTTTGCCTAGCCATTGCCGCCGGTTTTGTTCTGGCCGGCTGCGGAGGCGGCGGCACCGACGCGCTGTGGGTCACGCCTAGCGCCCCCACCGGCCTGGGCCGCACCGACACCGCCGCGGTGGCAGACACCACCGCCGTGCCGCCGTTTGTGGACAACGCCGCCTCCAACCAGCGCGGCGACGCACGCTACGCCACACTGGCCACCAACGCCGGTGTTCGCGTAGTGTCCGGTTTTCTGGACATTTGGCGGCCCAGCACACTGATCGTCGACGCCGGTGTGACCGCGCCGGCCAGCGGCAGCTTTCCGGCCGTCGTGGCCTCCAACTGGTCGGGCATTCCCGGTGACTCCACCGATGGCACAGTGCTCAACTCGGCCGTGCACAACGCCAATATCCAATACGTGGTGACGGCCACCACCAACCGCACCGCTGCCCAAGAACTGGCAGCCTACCTGGACGACCGGCGCAACAAGGCCTATAGCGTCAGCGATGGCATGGGCCCGCTGACGAACGCATGGCGCACCGCGTCGCAACAAACCACCACCATCACCAGTGTGGCGTCGAATGCCACCACCGTGTTGTACAACGACGGCGGTAACGACGTGGGCGTGGGCGGCAGCAGCAACACCCAAAACTTCGGCACGGTGGTCGACCTGGTGTCGAACGTGGGTGAAAACGGCTCCACCGAACCAGCCAAGCGTTTCTACAAATATGCCCGCCCTTGGCGTTGGAGCAGCAGCGTGCAAGTCGTGCCCGCGCTCGTGCCGGCCAAAAGCGCCACCCCCGCCACCGACGGCGGCTTTGTCAGCGGCCACACGGCGGAAGCCGTTCGCCGTGGTCTGGCCATGGCCTATGTGGTGCCCGAGCGCTTTCAAGAACTGGTGACCCGTGCCAATGAGCTGGGCGAAAACCGCATCCTGGCAGGCATGCATTCCCCCATGGACGTGATGGGTGGACGCATCCAAGGCCAGGCCGTAGCAGCCGCCAGCCTTTACACCGGGCTGAACAGCAGCACCCGCGTGGCCGCCGCCACCCAAGCACGCAGCACGTTGATGACGGCAGTAGGTGCCGCCGACCCCGCAGCGTTCAACACCTTCGCCCATTCACAAAGCACCGCCACCGACCGCTTTGCCGACCACGCTACCAACAAGGCCAACTACCGCCGCTACCTGACCTACGGGTTCACGCAAACGGCCGACACCACCAAGGTCGCCATCGTGCCCAAGGGCGCCGAAGTGCTACTGGAAACCCGCCTGCCGTACCTCAGCGCTGACCAGCGCCGCGTGGTGCTCAAGACCACCGCGTTGCCATCGGGCTACCCGCTACTGGACGACGCGGAAGGCTGGGGCCGCCTGAACCTGTTTGATGCCGCCGACGGCTATGGCCGCCTGGATGGCGATGTGGTCGTCACCATGGATGCCAGCCTGCTGGGCTTCAACGCCTTGGATAGCTGGCGCAACAACATCAGCGGCGCAGGCCTGCTGACCAAGCGCGGCACCGGCCAACTGACGCTCGCTGGCAGCAACACCTACACCGGAGGAACGGTCATTGAAGCGGGCACATTGGAAGGCACCTCGGCCACCGCTTTTGGTACTGGCGACGTCTTTCAATCGGGTGGCGTGCTGCGCATCAACCCAGCCAGCCAGTTGACCATGGCGGCCCGCTACACCCAGACCGGTGGCACGCTGCAACTGGTGTTGGGCAGCGCCAGCCAGGTGCCCCTGACGGTGACCGGCGACGCCACACTGAACGGCACGTTGGACATTCGCTTCTCGGCTGGTTACCAACCCGCCGTGGGCACGGTGCTGACCGTCCTCAATGCGGGCAAACTGCACGGCGCGTTCAGCAGCATCACGGTGAATGGCCGCACTGTCACGCCGGTCTACACCGCCAGCCAGATCCAACTGCGCATCGCATCATGATCTGCGCCACCCCTAGCACCCGACGTGTTAGCCGGGTACTAGCGGGGCGGTAGCGATGGGTGAAAAGTGGATGTGTCTGCGCGCGGCACATCCACGATGACCAAGCCCCAAGTCCACGTGTGCGGCGCCACAGCCTCACGCCAGGGCGCTACAACGTCGAAGCGTCTTTCAACACACGCGGCTGGTACACCACGCGGATCACACAAGCCTCGGCACTGACCTGCAGATGCGCGGCCACATCGGCCGCGCCATCGGCCGTGACACCAAAAGCATCCAGCCCATTCGGCACCGAGCCGTAGTCGAGCCCCATGCTTTGCACTACGTTGCGAAATGTTACGTCTTCAGTGCACGGCGCGGGCACATTGCGCACCTGCTCAATGCGCTCCACCTTTTGTCCGCGCAGGAAAAAAACGCTGTCGAAGGGTTGGCCCACCAGCGAAGTGCCGGCCAAGCGCCACTGCCCCCGCAGGCCGCGCGGCGCCATCACAGGGCGCGCCAAGCGCTCCAGGCCGGGCATGGTGTCGCGCAGCTCTGGCAGCGTCAGCCCGAGGGTCTGGTCAAGCGTCACGGTTCGGCCCGCACTTTGCGCATGCACAGGCGCGACGATGCCTGCCAGACACATCGCCGTCAGCAAACCCCCACCCCACAACTTGACACGCACAACCAACGCAGGCTCCTTCAGAACGCGGCAAAAAGTCGCCATCATAGGCCGGTCGTGTCAAGCACTCGTGAAGCGCCATACCTGGCAAGGTTGACACCACTGGAAACACTTCAAGCAGTAGGTGAATGCTAAATAAATCAATCGTTTGATTTATATTCCACGTCCACCATGGCCATTACGCCCTCCATTAAGCCCTCCCAAACATCTCCCTCAACGCCGACCACCCGCACGCGCGCGCCGCGCAGCGACGGGCTGGAAGCACGCGCACGCCTGCTGCAAGTGGCGCTGCGTCTGTTTGCTGAAAACGGCTTTGCCAAAACCTCCACGCGGCAGATTGCACAAGAGGCACAGGTCAACATTGCCTCGATTCGCTACTACTTCGGCGACAAAGAAGGCCTGTACCGCACCGTCTTCACCGAGTCGTTTGGCACCCCGCGCGAGATCATTGAGCATGTGGAGCAACCACATCTGTCTTTGCGCGAAGCCTTGACTGTGTTTTTCACCGGCTACCTGGCGCCGCTGAAGCAGGGCGACATGGCACGCCAGGTTCTGCGGCTGCACTTGCGCGAAATGCTGGAGCCATCGAGCGTGTGGCAAGAGGAGCTGGAGTGCGATGTACTCAAGCCGCACGCCGCCATGGTGACGCTGCTCGGCCGCCACCTCGGCATTCGCCGGGCCGACGACGACTTGCACCGGCTGGCGCTCACCGTCACCGGCTTGGCGATGCTGCTGTTCGTGCAGTTGGAAGCCATCGAGATCATCCGCCCTTCGCTCATCAAAAAAGGCACCTCCATCGACCGTTGGGCCACCCGCCTGGTGGACGACGCACTGGCCCTGATTGAAGTGGAGCGCACACGCCGCGCCACGCCACCCAAATAATGAAGCACCAAACCATCCGACCCTCTCTACCGCTGCGCGCCGCCACCTGGGCCTTGCCCCTGCTGCTGGCCGCTTGCGCCACCGTGCCCCCCAGCAGCGTGCCCCTCACCCCGGCCGCGCAATGGCAGGCACCGCTGCCGCACCACGGCTCCACGGCCCAGTTGGCCCAATGGTGGCAGCAGTTGAACGACCCGCTGCTGGTGGACTTGATCGACGCCGCACAAGCGGCCAGTCCCACCATGGCCACCGCACGTTCGCGTGTTGCGCAGGCACGCACCACACGGCGTGTGGCCGGCGCTGCCTTGGGCCCCACGGCAGACGCCACCGGCAACGCCAGCCGTGGTTTCAACGAAACCCTCGGCGCGGTGGCCACCACCGCCCAAGTGGGTTTGCAAGCCAGTTGGGAGATCGACCTGTTTGGCGCCAACGCCGCCACGCGCGACGCCGCCCAGGCGCGGTTTGAAGGCGCCCAGGCCGGTTGGCACGACGCCCGTGTGGCCGTGGCCGCCGAGGTGGCACAAAGCTACGTGAGCCTGCGCAGTTGCCAGCGCCAACTGGCCGTGGCCCGATTTGATGCCACCTCGCGCAGCGAGACCGCACGCCTGATCGACCTGGCCACCAAGGCCGGTTTTGAAACCCCGGCCAACCTGGCTCTGGCGCGTGCCAGCAGCGCCGAAGCCGCAGCCCGTGCCATCAACCAACTGGCGCTGTGCGACCTGGATGTCAAGGCCCTGGTGTACCTGAGCGCCATGGACGAAGCTGCGCTGCGCCAGCGGTTGGCGCAAGCGGCCGAGCCACCTGCCCCCGAGACGCTGTTCAGCATTCCCAGCGTGCCGGCCCAAGTGTTGGCACAACGTCCTGACGTGTTTACCGCCGCACGCGAAGTGGCCGCCGCCAGCGCCGAAGTGGGCAACGCCGAGGCACAGCGCTACCCCCGCCTGACCCTCACCGGCTCCATTGGCGCGGCCTCGGTGCGCACCCAAGGCAGCACCGTGGACTTGAACACCTGGGCCATCGGCCCACTGGCGGTGACATTGCCGCTGTTTGACGGTGGCCGCCGCGTGGCCAACGTCGATGCCGCTGTGGCGCGCTACGAAGAAGCCGCAGCGCTGTACCGCGCGCGGGCCCGCCAAGCCGTGCGCGAAGTCGAAGAAGCCCTGGTCACGCTCAACAGCGCCAGCAGCCGCGAAGCCGACGTACAAACCGCCGCCACCGGCTACCGCACCGCCTTTGAGGCCACGCAGGCGCTCTATCGCGGCGGCCTGACCAGCCTGGTCGATTTGGAAGACGCGCGCCGCCGCGCCCTCACCGCCGAGATCAACCTGCTGACCGTGCAACGCGAACGCCTGAGCGCGTGGGTCACGCTGTACCGCGCCGTGGGCGGCGGGTGGACGGCGGCCGATGTGGCCGGCACCAACCCCGACCAAACCGCCACCACGACGACCACTACCGCTGCAACCTCTGCATCCAACGGCAGCTAATCACGAACTCAGATCGCGCCCTTGGGCCGCGACCTTCAACCTCTTCTCACAGCCATGTTCAACACACTCACGCGCTTGAAGTCCCGCCCTACCTTCGCTATATCTTTAGTAGCTGCTGCCGCATTATTGGTGGGCGGTGGCGCCCTTTTTTCCTTAAACTCCCGCGCGGCAGACCCAGCGCCTAAAGACGCCGTCAAACCCGCACTCACCGTCAACGTGGCCACCCCCACACGTCTCGAATGGTCGCTGCAGTTGGGCGCCAACGGCAACGTCGCCGCCTGGCAAGAAGCCGTCATCGGCTCTGAAGCGAGCGGCCTGCGTTTACTGGAAGTGCGCGCCAACGTGGGCGATGTGGTGCGCAAAGGCCAACCGCTGGCCACGTTTGCCGCCGAGCCGGTGTTGGCCGACGTGGCGCAGGCCCGTGCCAACTTGGTTGAAGCACAAGCCAACGCCAGCGACGCGGCGGGCAACGCCGAACGCGCGCGCACTTTGCAAACCACCGGCGCCTTGAGCACGCAGCAAATCAACCAATACCAAACCAGCGCCGAGACCGCCAAAGCACGTGTGGAAGCCGCCCGCGCCACCCTCAATGCGCAGCAGTTGCGCCTGGCCCAAACCCAGGTGCTGGCGCCCGACAACGGCGTCATCTCCGCACGCAATGCCACCGTGGGCGCGGTGCTGGGCAGCGGCACCGAGCTGTTCCGCTTGATTCGCGGCGGCCGCCTGGAGTGGCGTGCCGAGGTCACGTCCACCGAGCTGTCGCGCATCAAACCAGGCGACGCGGCGGTGCTCACGCTGGCAAGCGGCGCGCAGGTCACCGGCAAGGTGCGCATGTTGGCGCCCACGGTCGACGCGCAAACGCGCAACGCGCTGGTGTACGTGGACTTGCCCGCACACCCCGATGCCCGCGCCGGCATGTTTGCGCACGGCGAATTTCAATTGGGCCGCCGCGCGGTGCTGACCGCGCCCGAGAGCGCGCTGGTGGTGCGCGATGGCTTCAGCTACGTCTTTGAGGTAGCGGATGGCCAACACGCCACCATGCGCCGCGTGGTCACCGGCCAGCGCGTGGGCGACCGCGTGGAAATCGCCTCGGGCCTGACCGCAGAGGCCAAGATTGTGGTGCGCGGTGGCGCGTTCCTCAACGATGGCGATTTGGTGAAGGTGCAAGCCGCGGCCCCGGCATCGCCGGCAGCCACTCCTGCTGCCGCCGCCAGCAAGTAACCCGCGATCACCGGAAGCCCAACCATGAATCTTTCCGCCTGGTCGATCAAGAACCCGATCCCCGCAGCCATGTTGTTTGTGCTGCTGTCGTTTGCGGGGCTGCTGTCTTTCCGCGCCATGAAGGTGCAGAACTTTCCCGACATGGACTTGCCCGTGGTGGTGGTCACCGCCTCGTTGCCCGGCGCTGCGCCGGGACAGCTCGAAAGCGACGTCGCCCGCAAGATTGAAAACGCCATTGCCACCACGCAGGGGCTGAAGCACATCACAACCACGTTGACCGATGGCACAGCCACCATCTCGGCTGAATTTCAGCTAGAGAAGCCGGTGCAAGAGGCCGTGGACGACGTGCGCTCCGCCGTGAGCCGCGTGCGCGCCGACCTGCCTGCCGACCTGCGCGACCCCATCGTCGCCAAGCTCGAATTCACCGCGCAGCCCATCCTGGCCTACGCCATTGCCACCGACAAATGGAACGACGAAGCGCTGTCGTGGTTTGTCGACGACACACTGGCGCGCCGCCTGTTGGCCGTGCCCGGTGTGGGCGCCGTGAACCGCGTGGGCGGCGTGACGCGTGAAGTGCGCGTGGCGCTGGACACCGCGCGCATGCAGGCGCTGCAGGTGTCGGTGTCAGACATCTCGCGCCAATTGCGTGCCGTGCAGCTCGACATTGCCGGTGGCCGTACCGACCTGGGCGACAGCGAACAAGCCATCCGCACCATTGCCACCGTGCAAACCGCACAAGAGCTGGCGCGCATGGACATTCCCTTGAGCGACGGCCGGCACGTGCGCCTGGACCAGGTGGCCACCGTGTCCGACACCGTGGCCGAGCAACGCTCTGCCGCACTGCTCGACGGCAAGCCAGTGATTGGTTTTGAAGTGTCGCGCAGCCGTGGGGCCAGCGAAGTGGAAGTGGGCGCGGGCGTGCAATTGGCGCTCGACAAACTGCTGGCCGAGAACTCGCACCTCAAGCTCACGCGCACGGTGGACTTTGTGCAGATTGCCTCTGACGAATACGACAGCTCGATGCGCCTGCTGATCGAGGGCGGCATTCTGGCGGTGATTGTGGTGTGGATCTTCCTGCGCGACTGGCGCGCCACCATTGTCTCGGCGGTGGCGCTGCCGCTGTCGGTCATTCCCGCCTTCATTGGCATGCATGCATTGGGCTTTTCCATCAACATCATCACGCTGCTGGCGCTCTCGCTGGTGGTCGGCATTTTGGTGGACGATGCGATTGTGGAGGTGGAGAACATCGTGCGCCACTTGCGCATGGGCAAAACGCCGTACCAGGCGGCGATGGAAGCCGCCGATGAAATTGGCCTGGCGGTGGTGGCCACCACCTTCACGCTGATTGCCGTGTTCTTGCCCACCGCGTTCATGAGCGGCATTCCGGGCCGCTTCTTCAAGCAGTTTGGCTGGACGGCGGCGCTGGCGGTGTTTGCGTCATTGGTGGTGGCACGTTTGCTCACCCCGATGATGGCGGCCTACATCATGAAGCCGATGGTGGCGCAAGAAAAAGAGCCACGCTGGTTGGGCGTCTACATGCGCGCCTCGGCGTGGTGCCTGAAGCATCGGTTGCTGACCATGCTGGGCGCCACGGTGTTTTTCATCGGCTCGATCGCGCTGATTCCGTTGCTGCCCTCGGGCTTCATTCCGCCAGACGACAACGCGCAAACGCAGGTCACGCTGGAGCTGCCGCCCGGCAGCCGCATCGCAGACACCAACACCTTGGTGGCCATGGCCGCCGAACGCGTACGCAAGGTGGGCCACATCGACAGCATCTACACCACCATCGGTGGCGGTGCCGCTGGTGCCGACCCGTTTGCCGGCAACGCCGCCAGCGACCCGCGCAAGGCCACGCTCACGCTGCAACTGGCCAAACGTGGCGAGCGCCCACCCAAGCAGAAAATCGAGCAAAGCCTGCGCGCTGCGCTGGAAGACATTCCGGGCGTGCGCGTGAAGGTTGGCCTGGGGGGCTCGAACGACAAATACGTTTTTGCACTGGCCAGTGAAGACCCGCAAGCCCTGGCCGATGCGGCACGTGAAGTGACGCGCGGCATTCGCACCATTCCCGGCATTGGCAACGTGGGCTCCAGCGCGAGCCTGGTGCGCCCTGAGATCACCGCCCGGCCAGACCTGGCGCGCGCCGCCGATCTGGGTGTGACCAGCAGCGCGATTGCCGAGACGCTGCGCCTGGCCACCGTGGGCGACTACGACCAATACCTGCCCAAGCTCAACCTGGCGCAACGCCAGGTGCCTATCGTGGTGCGCCTGGAAAACAGTGCGCGCGAAAACCTGGCCGTGCTGGAGCGCCTGACCGTACCCGGCGCGCGTGGCCCGGTGCGCCTGGGTGAAGTGGTGCAGCTGGAGATGGCCGGCGGCCCAGCCGTCATCAACCGCTACGACCGCTCGCGTAACGTCAACATCGAGATCGAACTCGGCTCACGCGGCCTGGGTGAAGTCAATGAAGCCGTGCATGCGCTGGAAGCTGTGCAACACCTGCCGGCCAGCGTGCGGCTGGTGGAAGTGGGCGACGCCGAAATGATGGGCGAACTGTTCGCCAGCTTTGGCCTGGCCATGCTGACCGGCGTGTTGTGTATCTACCTGGTGCTGGTGCTGCTGTTCCACGACTTCCTGCAGCCGGTGACGATTTTGGCCGCATTGCCCTTGTCGCTCGGCGGCGCGTTTGTCGGGCTGTTGATTGCCGACAAGAGCTTCTCGATGCCGTCGCTGATCGGTCTGGTGATGCTGATGGGCATTGCCACCAAGAACTCGATTCTGCTGGTGGAGTACGCCGTGGTGGCGCGCCGCGACCATGGCATGAGCCGCTGGGACGCGTTGCTGGACGCATGCCACAAACGTGCGCGCCCCATCATCATGACGACGCTCGCCATGGGTGCCGGCATGCTGCCGATTGCGCTGAGCCTGGGCGAAGCCGACATGAGCTTCCGCTCGCCAATGGCAGTGGCAGTGATTGGCGGCTTGATCACCTCTACAGTGCTGAGCTTGCTGGTGGTGCCGGCGGTGTTCACCTACATCGACGATTTTTCGCAATGGGTGCTGCGCTTGCTGGGACGGCGCACGCCGCGTGCGGCTGAGCCAAACAAGCCAGCGCCCACCAGCCCACACTGAACGCCGCACTGCGCTGCAAGGCCTGAGAACCTGTAGACCATCTCAGGCCTTGCCGTGCGGATGGCCGGAACGTGCAGCGATCACTGACACAATGCGGTCTTTGCCAATTTTGTAACTAGTAGTGTCAACACTCGCCGCCCGGCCCGAAGCGCCAACCCCCGAGCCCCATTTGTGGGTGGCGCTGTGCAGCCTGCTGGCTGTGGGCAGTGTGCTGGTGTGGGCACTCGACGCGGGCTACCAGCTTGGCTGGCAGGCGGCCACCTGGCGGCAAACCCCTTGGACCTTGTGGACCGCGCCGCTGCTGCATCTCTCGGCCATCCACATGCTGGGTAACCTGCTGGCGCTGGCCGCCCTGGCGGTGCTGGGGGTTGTGATTCCGCTGGGCACACGCGCCGCGCTGGCCTTGTTTTTGGCCTGGCCGCTGAGCACCGCCAGCGTGATGGCCTGGCCCGAGGTCACGCGCTACGTCGGCCTTTCGGGCCTGGTGCATGCGGGTGTCGCCATCGTCTGGCTGCACGCCCGGCAAGCGCCGGTGGCACAGCGTTGGTCGCCGCTGTTGCTGGCGGCGCTGCTGCTCAAGCTGGTGACGGAACAGGCTTGGGTCTACCCGGTGAGTTTCGACCCGTACTGGAACATCAACGTGGTGTCGGCCGGCCACCTGGGCGGCGCGGTCGTCGGCCTGGTCTGCGGCGCCGTTTGCTTGATCAGGCTTCGGCCTTCAGCTTCAGCGGCTTCTTAGCCACGGGCAGGCGCAGGCCTACGCCCAGGCGGTTCCACGCGTTCATCTGCGCGATGGAGAACGTCAGCGCGGCGATTTCCTTGTCGTTGAAATGCGCCTTCAGGGCTTCAAAGTCGGCATCGGGGGCGTGCGTTTCGGTCAGCAGCGTCAGGCTCTCGGCCCACTGCAGCGCGGCACGTTCACGCGGGGTGTAGAAGTCCACCTCGTGCCAGGTCACCAGGCTGTTGATGCGTTGCAGGTCTTCGCCGCCTTCGAGCAGGGCGCGCACGTGCATGTCGACACAGAAGGCGCAGGCGTTGATTTGCGAGACGCGGGTGTTGACCAGTTCGATCAACATGTTGCCCAACACGGGTTCCAGTGCAGGGCCTACGGCGGCCATGGCGCGGTAGGCTTCGGGCAGCAAGGAGAAGGCATTGAGGCGGGCAGCGGTGGTCATGATTTTTTCCAATTCAAAAAGTGAAGGTCTAGAAGAACATTGGCTGTTTTGAATTTCTGAGCCAATACCTAGAACGTATTCACGATCTTCCTGGGGCCGCGCAGGCACCTTATCGGGATGACCTGCTAGGCGCAAAACCCAAGCCAAGGCTCCTGCCTTGGCTGGTTTTGTAACAACGCAGGGCGCCCGATAAGGTACCTGCCCTCCGGGTTGGGGTGAAATCGGGCGATTTGCCTGCCATAGCCCTTACATGGGCACGGAGCCCATGCTGCGGTCTCTGACAATCAACTCATCCCGATTGCACCCCAACGCGGCCCCAGGAAGATCGTGAATACGTTCTTAGACGCTGGGGACGCCGGTTTTGTGACAACCGGGCCCATCTTTTTGAATAAAAACTTAGCGACCGCGAAAGATCAGCGCTTGCGCCAGCTTGTCGGGGTTGCGCTGGGTGTGGATGGCGACGATGCGTTCGCCGTCGGTCTCAATCTCTTGAATCGACTCCAACTGCCCGTCGATGTAGCGCAGCAAGCCGGGCTGGCCGTTGATCTCGGCAATCTCCAGCCGCATGCTTTTGCCGTGGCGCAACGCCACTGCAAAGTAGAGCTGTGCCAGGCGCTGCGCGCCGCGCAGGATCTTGCCGAAGTTGGCCACCTTGGCGCCGCCGTCGCCCACCAGTTCGGCGTCTTCGGCCAGCAACTGCTTGATCTGCTGAAAGTCGCCCTGGCTGGCGGCATCGGCAAAGCGGCGCAGCAGTTGCAAATGGGTTTCGCGCGACACGGTAAAGCGCGGGCGCTCGGCTTTGAGCTGGGCGGCGGCGCGGCTCACCAGTTGCCGGCAGGCGGCTTCGCTCTTGCCCAGTGCCTCGGCCACCTCGGCGTATTCGGCGCCAAACACCTGGCGCAGCAAGAAGGCCGCGCGCTCTTCGGGCGACAGGCGTTCCAGCAGCGTGAGAAACGCCAACGAGATGTCTTGGGCGGTTTCCAACGAATGTTCGGGGCTGGCGTCGGCTTCGGCTGGAACCTCTTCGGCCAACAACGGCTCGGGCAGCCACAGGCCGGGGTAGGCCTCACGTTCACCGCGCACGGCGCGCAGGCGGTCGATGGAGAGGCGCGTGACCACCGTCACCAGCCAAGCCTCGGGGTTGCGCAGCAGCGCCACGTCCGACTCGTTCCAGCGCAGCCAGGCGTCTTGCAGCACATCTTCTGCATCGGCGCGCGAGCCGAGCATGCGGTAGGCCACGCCCATCAGGCGCGGGCGGTGTTGGTGAAAGAGGGTGGTGCGAGTGTCCATAAGACGTAGACGTGGCAGCCACCCATTTTGTGACGAACTAGCTCGCCTTGGGGGCCTGAATGCGCTTCACCAAGGCGGTGGTGGAGTAGCCGTTGACCAGCGAAATCGCCAGCGCTTTGCCGCCGTAAGACTCGACCACGCGGGTTTCAGCCAGTTTTTGCATGTCGTAATCGCCGCCCTTGACCAAAATGTCGGGGCGCAAGGCGGTGATCAGCTCCAGCGGGGTGTCTTCGTCAAACCAGGTCACCAGACTGGTCGACTCGAGCGAGGCCATCATGATGGCGCGGTCGACCTCGTTGTTCAGCGGCCGGTCGGGGCCCTTGCCCAGGCGGCGCGCCGAGGCGTCGCTGTTCAGCGCCACGATCAAACTGCCGCCCAAGGCGCGGGCTTGCGCCAGGTAGGTGACGTGGCCACGGTGCAGGATATCGAACACACCGTTGGTGAAAACCCAGGGTTTGGGCAGCGCGGCCAGGCGCGCGGCGGCCTCTTCGCGGGGACAAATCTTGGTTAAAAAAGCTGGAGCGGGGGCTTCATAGGTCATTTCGACATGCTAGCAGCCCCAATACAAGATAGTATTGGGCCGGGCGCTATACATTTTGCCTAGCCTGCACGATGCTCCGATAATTCGCATACCTATGAATCTGATCGCCATCGACATTGAAACCCTTCGTCTCGGCCACCCATTGCCGTTCGCCCTGCGCAATGAACATGGCGTGTTGCTGGCCCAGAAGGGCTATGTGATCTCTCAACGAGAAGAGATCACGTATTGGACGTCGCGCGGCATGACGCTGTGCGTCGACGTTGACGCCAACGAGCAAACGCA
Source organism: Hydrophilobacter chitinilyticus (assembly GCF_049860745.1). Lineage (GTDB taxonomy): Bacteria > Pseudomonadota > Gammaproteobacteria > Burkholderiales > Burkholderiaceae_C > Rhodoferax_B. The sequence goes on from NZ_CP187561.1 coordinate 5,922,651, forward strand.
CCGTGCCTACGTGGGCAAGCTGCACGAGATGGTGCGCTCCGACGCGGCATTGAACGACATCGTCAACGTCCACATCGCCTCCGACGACCTGACGCCCGCGCAAGCGCGCGAGCGTAACGAAGTCCCCGATTGGGCCGCGTTCCAGATGAAGGCCAACGCCTTGCTGCGCGACCCCGAGAACGAAAACTTTTTGGCGCGGCTGGACAAGCTCTACCAAGAGTTGCACGACCTGGTCCGCCATCACCCTGATGCCACGCTGTTCGCGCTGATCCACCTGGCCTCGACCGAGATGCGCGTCTACAGCGCCACACACTCGATGCTGGTCTACGTGGTGTGCAGCCTGGCTGCAAGCGAGGTGCTGAACTGGTCGCCCAAGCTCGATGCCTCACTGGGCAAAGCCGCGCTGACCATGAACATCAGCATGACGGCGCTGCAAGACCAACTGGCGCAGCAGTCGAAGTCGCTCACGGTATCGCAAATTGAAGCCGTAGAACAACACGCCATGCGTTCGTTCAACATGCTGCTGGCCATGGGTGTGCAAGACGAAGATTGGCTGCTGGCCGTGCGCCACCACCACGACCGTGGCCCCGGCGGGTTGGCCAGCAAAACCGAGGCGATGCGTATTGCGCGGCTGATCCAGCGCGCCGACATGTTCACCGCACGCCTGTCGCCCCGCTTGGGCCGGGTGTGTATGCCGCCACCCGCCGCCATGCAAGCCTGCTACTTCGACGAAGACAAAAAGGTTGACGAAGCCGGCGCCGCGCTGATCAAGGCCGTGGGTATTTACACACCAGGCACCTTGGTGCGCCTGGCCACGAACGAAATCGCCGCCGTGATCCGCCGCGGGCTGAACACCACCATGCCGCAAGTGGCCGTGCTGATCAACCGCGAAGGCATGCCCACGGGCGAATGGATGATCCGCGACACCAGCTTGCCACGCTACAAGATCGTCGGCCACGTGGCCAACAAAGACGTCAAGGTGCAGATCAAGCTGGAACAAATGCTGGCGTTGATCTAAGCTCGGCTTTTCACCCAGGAGGCAGCATGCTCTCCGTTTTCAAACGCTTTAGCTGCGCTGAAGCACTGGTTGCGGCACTGGCTTCGATGCTGGTGCTGCTGCCTGCCGGCGCGCAAGCGGCGGGAGAGGCTGTCCCGGCCCTGACGTCTACAGCCAGTTGCCCGGCGCTACTGCAATACACCTTCCCGCGCTTGCAGGACGAAAAACCGCAGTCTCTCTGCCAATACGCGGGCCGCGTGGTGCTGATCGTCAACACCGCCAGCTTCTGCGGATTCACGCCGCAGTACAAGGGCTTGGAAGCGCTTCACGCCAAGTACAAAGACCAAGGCTTGGTGGTGCTCGGGTTTCCGTCAAACGACTTTTCGCAAGAGCCGGCCGCCAACGCGCAGATTGCTGACTTTTGTGAAAACACCTTCGGGGTGAAATTCCCGATGTTTGGCAAAACCAGCGTCACCGGCGCACAAGCCGCGCCGCTGTTCAAAGCCCTGGCGCAGCAAACCGGCAAAGCACCGGCCTGGAATTTCCACAAATATCTGCTCGGCCGCGACGGCCGCGTGGTGGCCACTTATGGCAGCACCGTGTCGCCCGAAAGCACGCAGTTGGTCAGCGCCATCGAGCAGCAACTGAAGACAAAGTAGGTGGGGCTTGGCTTTTGTCGACGGCGCAAAACAAGCGCGCTCGCCTCTGAAAAAGACCCTATTTGCTTCACATTAATTTACCCGATAGACGGTAAATCTCAGGAACTTTGAATCGCGCCCAAGTGTCGAAAAACACATCTGCTCCGGCAACGGAGCAAAACGTTTTTATGGCAGCGAAGCCTTCCTGACCTCAGGGTTAGGATGTCCCCTCGGAGCGGTTCTCATCCTCCCTCCCTCTCTTGTTCGCGACGAGGCGCTTCGCAGCCCTTTTATTCTCTAGGCCACAGGCCATCCCCGTGCTTCAGAACCCCTGCTTGATCAAACGATCAGGCAGGCTTGGTGTCGGCGAAGCTTGGGCGCAACATCAGCTTGTCGTGCAGCTTGGCCAGGTTGGCATACTCGCTACGCCAAGCCAGCGCCGGGAAGCGGAAGATCAGCCAATCAAGCGCACAGCCCACGGCAATGTCCGACAGGCTCAGGTGGATGCCACTGCAGAACGGTTTGTCGCCCAAGCCACGGCTCATGGCCTTCAGGCTCGCGTCGACCTTGCCCATTTGCCGGTCAATCCAGGCTTGGCTGCGTTCGCCGTCGGTGCGGCCAGCCCACATCGTCTCCAGACGCGCCAGAATGGCGGCGTCGGCCAGGCCATCGGCCAGGGCTTCCCAGGTTTTGACTTCCACCCGCTCGCGGCTTTGCGCCGGGATGAGTTTGCCCACGGGCGACAAGGTGTCCAGGTATTCCACGATCACGCGTGAATCGAAGATGGCTTCGCCGCCTTCCATCACCAGGCAGGGCACCTTGCCCAAAGGGTTGGATTCGTTGATGGCCGTGTCTTGCGACCAGACGTCATCTTGAATGAACTGGTAGTCCAGCTTCTTTTCGGCCATGACCACGCGCACTTTGCGCACATAGGGGCTGGAGATCGAACCGATGAGTTTCATAGACGAGGCAGTAAAGAGAGGTCCAGGGAGAACCCCCAGCTAGAGGGGGATTCTATCGATTCAACCCCGTGATTCGGCCTTTGCCATACCGGGCCCTGTTCAAACCAGCACCGCAACCTACAATCTGGGCTATGACTTTTTCCACCATTTCGGCCTTGTCGCCACTGGACGGCCGCTACGCCGCCAAACTCGCCCCCCTGCGCCCGCTCATGAGTGAGCTGGGTTACATGCAACGCCGCGTCCAGGTCGAAGTGGCCTGGTTCATCTCGCTGAGCGACGCCGGTTTTGCCGAATTCAAGCCGCTGAGCCCCGGCGCCCGCACCTATTTGCTGGGCCTGGTGAAGAACTTCAGCGAAGCCGATGGCCGCGCCATCAAAGAAATCGAAAAGACCACCAACCACGACGTCAAGGCCGTGGAGTACTGGATCAAATCCAAGTTTGAAGCCCGTCCAGAACTGCAAAGCGCGGCCGAGTTCGTGCACTTTGCCTGCACCAGCGAAGACATCAACAACACCAGCCATGCACTGCAAATCAAAGGTGCGCGCGAACAAGTGCTGCTGCCCGCCATTGATGGCCTGATCACCAAGCTGCGCGAAATGGCCCACGCATACGCCGCTGTGCCCATGCTCAGCCGCACCCACGGCCAAACCGCCAGCCCGACCACCGTGGGCAAAGAAATCGCCAACGTCGTGGTGCGCCTGGTCAAGGCACGCGAGCAAATCGCCGCCGTGAAGCTGATGGGCAAAATGAACGGCGCTGTGGGCAACTACAACGCGCACTTGTCCGCCTGGCCTGACTTCGACTGGGAAGCCTTCAGCCGCAAGGTCATTGAAACCCCCGAGCCGCTGGGCCTGGGCCTGACCTTCCAGCCCTACAGCATCCAGATCGAGCCGCACGACTACATGGCCGAGCTGTTTGACGCCGTGGCGCGCACCAACACCATCCTGATCGACTGGGCGCGCGACGTCTGGGGCTATGTGAGCCTGGGCTACTTCAAGCAGCGCTTGAAAGCCGGCGAAATCGGCTCCAGCACCATGCCGCACAAGGTCAACCCCATCGACTTTGAAAACGCCGAAGGCAACCTGGGCCTGGCCAACGCCTTGCTGAAACACCTGAGCGAAAAGCTGCCCATCAGCCGCTGGCAGCGCGACCTGACCGACAGCACCGTGCTGCGCAACATGGGAGTGGCGGTGGGTTATGCCTCGCTGGCCTACGCCTCGCTGATGACCGGCCTGAACAAGCTCGAACTCAACGAAGAAGCCCTGGCCGACGACTTGAACGCCTCGTGGGAAGTGTTGGCTGAGCCAATTCAAACGGTGATGCGCCGCTTTGGCGTGCAAGGCGCTTACGAGCAGCTAAAGGACGTGACACGTGGCAAAACCGTGACCGCCGAAGCCTTGCACGGCCTCATCCGCTCGCTGGCGATTCCTGAAGAAGAAAAAACCCGTTTGCTGGCGATGACGCCTGCGAGCTACATCGGCATTGCGGCCGAGTTGGCCCGCCGCGCTTGAATCGCGACCTAAATCGTTAAGCCGGGCATTGCCCATCTTGCAACACCGCGCCTGGCGCGGTGTTGCGCTTTCTACCTTCTACAAGATTGTTCTGCCCCACATGGCCATCAAGTCCACCATCTTCAAGGCGAACCTGCAAATCGCCGACATCGACCATAACTACTACGCCGAACACGCGCTGACCTTGGCCCGCCACCCGAGCGAGACCGACGAACGCATGATGATCCGCTTGTTGGGCTTGGCGTTGAACGCACACAAACTGCAAACCGTGTGCAACGGCGACGCCACGCTGGGCTTTGGCGCTGGCCTGTCCGACCCGGACGAGCCCGATGTGTGGATCCGTGACTACACCGGCCAAACACGCTGCTGGATCGAAGCCGGCCAACCCGAAGACAAGCCACTCTCCAAGGCGTGCAACAAAGCAGACGAAGTGCTGCTGTACACCTTCGCCTATTCGGCCGAAGTGTGGTGGAAGGGCATTGAGAGCAAGCTCACACGGCTCGACAAGCTGCAGGTATGGCGCGTGCCCACCGAGGCTTCTCAAGCCCTGGCAGCCCTGGCTGAACGCAGCATGCAGCTACAGGCCACGGTGCAAGAGGGTGCGCTGATGCTGAGCAGTAGCTCGGACACCGTGCACATTGAGTGTGTGCGCTGGAAATAATCCAGCGCGCACGTGGAACGCGGGTTAGCGTTCCAGCACGGCGTCAATCACGATGCCCAGCACCGAGTAGATCAAGGAGCCGATCAACGCGGCCGTGAAGCTGGCCACGTGGAAACCGTTGAGCAGGCCAGATGCGCTCCAGAACATCAACGCGTTGATCACGAACAGGAACAAGCCCAGCGTGATCAAGGTGACCGGCAGCGTCAGGATGACCAGCACCGGGCGCACGATGGTGTTGAGCAAGCCCAACACCAAGGCGGCAATCAGCGCGGAGGTGAAACTGGCCACCACCACGCCGCTGTACAGGTAGGCCACAACCATCAAGGCCACGGCGCTCAAAATCCATTTGAGTAGAAGTTTCATGCCGCCAGCATAACCGGGCGTCGGCCGGAAATGTGTAGGCGCGGAACTGAGAACAAGCGCCCGCGAAGGAACGGCAAGGCGCGCCTACCGGGTGCTTATTCGGCGATGCCGCCGAGCAGCAACCCCAGGCCAAACAAGCTGGCTACCAAAGAGAACAAACGCGTGACAGGCATCCCGGCCACCGCTGGCAGCGGGGCCAAGACGGGCTGTACCGCCAAACCTTGTCCCTTGGGCCGGCGCAAGTCGAGTACTTGCGCCTTGCCGTAGGTTTGCATCAAGGTGTCGGTGAATTCAGGCAAAGGACCTTCGGCCAGCACCGTTGTGAAACCGTGGCCGCGCGCCTGCAACCAGCCGCCAACCTCTTCGAACAACTTGGTCGACCAGCGCGTGCGCCAATGCTCCCGCATGCGGTGGCTGCCCCACTTGCTGGGGCGCTGGGCCATACGGGGAGCACATCCCACCAAGATGCAGTGGGTGCCTGCCACCAGTGCAGGCACCGTTTGCCACACTGTCTGCAGGTGGGCCGCATCGTCAACCAATGCGATCACGACGGGCTCTTTGGAGCGATCAGCCAGTGCGGGGATATAGGTCATCTTAGGAACCAACGCTTTCAGTAATAGCAGTTGCCTTGGCACGACGTTGCGCCCAAGCCCCTGCGGCCAACACACCGCCCACAGCCACGACATACACACCCCAGCGGGCGGCAGTGCCCATCGCAGCATCAGGACCAAACACCGAGACCAGCAGTGGCTCACTCACCACCATCTTAGCGGCGGTAAAGGCCAACACAGCAGACCCCAACTGGATGATGACGGGGAACCGCTCCACCAGCTTCAGCACCACGGTGCTACCGAACACCACGATTGGTACGCTGATCAACAGACCAATCACCACCAGATCCATCGCGCCATGTGCGGCACCGGCCACGCCCAGCACGTTGTCCACGCCCATCAGCGCATCAGCGATGACGATGGTTTTCATGGCGCCCCAGAAGGTGCTGGCCACGGGACCTTGATGCTCGTCGCTGGACTGATCGGCCAGCAGTTTGTAGGCGATCCAGACCAAGCCCAGACCACCAACCAACATCAGGCCGGGCACCTTCAGCAGCCAGACCACACCGACAGTCATGATGGAGCGCACGGCGATGGCGCCCACGGTGCCCCAGAGGACGGCTTTGCGTTGCAGGTGCGGGGGCAAGTTACGAGCGGCCAGTGCGATGACGATGGCGTTGTCGCCAGCGAGCACGAGGTCGATCAAGATGATGGCCAACAAGGCAGACCACCAGGGGGCCGAAAGAAATTCCATGAAAACTCCGAAAAGTGCGTCGATTGCAATCAAAACAATCTGGTGCCCAGGAGCCAGGGCGCCGGTGTTTGCAAACCGACGGCCTCCGACCCCACCTGCCCCAGGTGTAAGTCGAAGGTCTTGCCCAGCAAACGCGGTTAGCGTCTGCCTGATCCACCGGAAGTCTTTCAGCAGGCCTGTGGGCGTTGCGTTGGACTACGTATTGACGGCGGATCAATGCTGGCCAGCCTGCGGTCAGCAGGTGAGGCCTTAAGCGGGAGCTACTCCCCTTCAGCACCGAATTACACCATTGCCATGGGGGTTTCTGCAAACGCGTCACGTGCAAGTCAGCTAAAGCTGCGGCTCTGCACTGGCGCCACAGCACCACTTGGGCTTTAAGCTTTTTAGCACCCTGGCATATAGGCCAAATGCACAAACAGCTCCTTTTTTGATAGCAATATTCAAGTGTAAAAACACGCCCCAAATCCACCTATTCCATGAGGGATTAAGTCGCTGTTTTTCGCGCCGCGCTCTGACAAGAAGGGCCGGTGTTCGGCGCTATCATCAGTGCCCTTCCGCTGTATTGTTCCCATGGCCGGCATCCACATCACCGACATCGAAGCCGCCATCAACCACTGGCGCGAACGTAAACCCTCACCCGACGGCGTGACGCTATGCGCCGAGCTACGCGCGCTGGCAGAGGTGTACGCGCTGATGGTCTACTACCACCACGACGAGGCCGATGAAGCCAGCATGCCGGCTGCCGCGCACGCCGCCTGGCTCGACTGGTACCACAGCACGCCCGACACCCCCTGCATCGCCATCTGCTCCACCAGCCAGGGCGATGCCATGTGCAAAGGCTGCGGCCGTTCGTTTGAAGAAGTGCAGCATTGGCTGGGCATGACACCAGCCGAGAAGCGCGGCACTTGGCGGCGCATCACGTTACAGGGCACTGCCTGGCGCTTCAATAAATACGCCGAGCGCGCGGCCGAGGGGCCGGCCCCGGCACCTGCTGTCGCCACCTCGGCAAGCGACGAGACGGCAGCCCAAGCTGCCGATAGCTCGGGCCGTTGAGTCTGCCGTCAGGTGCCTGCGGCTACTGCATTTCCTTCTCGTCCTTGGCTTGCTCTTTGAGCTTGGCCAAAACTTCGCGGGTACGCGCGTCGATGATCGACGCCTCGATGTGGTCCACCGGCCCACTGCCCGGTGGCGGCTGGCGCACAAAGTCTTGCGCGGCCTTGAAGCGGTCTACGGCGCCTGCATAGTCGAGCCGTGCCACTTGTACTTCAGCCTCCGCACGCAACGCACGTAAGGTTTGGCCTTGCGCGTCGTAAGCGTTGGCCAGCAGTTGCCACGCCGCCGCATCGCGCGGACGGGTCGACACCCAAGGCTGTAGACGCGCAATGGCCTCGCGCGCCTGACCTGTGCGGATGCGTAGTTGCGAACCCATGATCAATTCTGGGCGGCCAGGTGCGTTGGCGTCGACCAAGGCGGCAGCGGCTTTCACATCACCTGCGGCCCATTCAATTTCAGCCAACAGCAACTTGGCGATGCGGTGCGGTTTGAGTTGTGCGACGCTGAGGGAAATGAGCACGTTCGCCAAGCGGCGCGCGGTGTCAAACTCACGCAACTGCAGCGCGCCCAGTGCGGCGGAATACAGCACACCCGTGCTGGCGTAGTTCAGCTCTTTTTCCTTGGCAGCGACACTATTTCCGTCGGCAATCCATTGACGCAGGGCATCTGGGCCGGGGCGCGACAACACGCGTGCCCGCGCAGCCACCATGGCTTGGTAAAAATCTGGCAGCTTGGGCGGCGAGTTGCGGGGCGTATCCATCATCTGGCGCGACTGCATGTCGGAGATACGCTCTGTGGTCAACGGGTGGCTGCGCAGGTAGGGGAACGATCCGTTGTCGTTGAGTCGCGAGGCTTGCTGCAGCTTCTCGAACATGGTGACGAAAGCCTTGGGGTCGAAGCCGGCTTGGGTCATCACGCCAAAGCCCACGCGGTCGGCCTCGCGCTCCATGTCGCGCGAAAAATTCAGTTGGGTTTGCACCGCCACGGCTTGGCCACCGACGATGAGCGCATTGCCCGCGTCCGGGCTTTTGCCCAGCACCAGCGCCCCCAGCACCATGGCTGCCAACATCATCGGCGCTGCGCGGCTTTGCTGCGTCATCAGCCGCGAGATGTGGCGCTGCGTGACGTGACTCAACTCGTGCGCCAGCACCGAGGCCAGTTCATCTGAATTCGAGACCAGGCCGATCAAGCCCAGATATACCCCGAGGTAACCGCCGGGCAGGGCGAAGGCGTTGATCTCGCGGTCGCGGCCAATCATGATCTCCCAGGCAAAGCGCTGGTCCAGCTCCTCGCTCAACTCGCCGCGTGCACGCGCGGCATCCAACAGCGGTTGCCACAGGCTCTGGATGTATTCGCTGAGCACCGCGTCATCCAGGTAGGTGGGGTCGCGGTAGATCTGGCGTGCAATGGCTTCACCAATGCGCCGCTCGGCGCCGCTGGCCAGCTCGCTGCTGTCGCCTAGGGTCGGCAATTGCAGATTGCTTTGAGCCCAGCTTGGTACCACACCGAAAGAGATATTTGCTACCAATAAAGTAGCTAGCACCGCTTTCTGTAAAAGCGTCACTGGCTTTTTTGATGCTGTTTTTTTCAAGTTTTATCCATTTACCGACAATGGCAACGATGAACCACAAGCCTACCTGCATTGGTGAGTAAAACCGCCTCGCAGTTCCACGGCTTTTCAAGCCGCAACATTCTCATCATGCCGACCGAGTTTGCCCAGGAGCCGAGCGGCTGGACGTATGATTCCCGACTCTCTAAAAACGTGTGCACCTCATGACAACGCTGACGCATTTTGACGCCCAAGGGCAAGCTCACATGGTGGATGTTGCCGCCAAGGCCCATACCCACCGCGTGGCCACCGCCGAAGGCCGCATCGAAATGCTGGCGTCCACGCTGGCGCTGATCGAAAGCGGTAGCGCCAAGAAGGGCGACGTGCTGGGCATTGCGCGCATCGCCGGCATTCAGGGCGCCAAAAAAACCAGCGACCTCATTCCACTGTGCCACCCGTTGGCCATCACACGTGTGGCCGTCGCCTTCAACTTATCCGCAGCCGGGGAAACGCCAGCGGTAACCTGCACCGCCACCGTGGAAACCGTGGGGCCGACCGGCGTTGAAATGGAAGCCCTGACGGCCGTGCAGGTGGCCCTGCTGACTATCTACGATATGTGCAAAGCCGCAGACCGAGGCATGACCATGACCGGCGTGCGCGTCACCGAGAAGCACGGCGGCAAATCGGGCAGCTTTGTGGCAGACGCGAAGTAAAATCTAAAGCGGCAGCTTGTGCCGCGCCGCCCACTCGGCATGTTCTTTGGGAAACGCTGCGTGGAACTGTGCCAGACGGATACGCACTTCATCCCAACGCTTGAGCTGCACGGCACTCTCGATCAAGATTTCCACCACGCGTGGCTCGGGTGAGAAGTGCAGCAGCTCGGTGGCCAAGGCGTATTGATGCTCGGCGTTCTGCGGCGTGAGCGTGGTGGTGGTCAACTCGGCAAACCGCACCTGGTCGCGGAACAACCATGAGGCGCCGGCTTTGGTTAGTGTGTCGTCACGGTAGGCCGCCGCGCGCTGCTCAGGGGGCAAGTAAATTTGGCTGATGCGGTGGTAATCCCACGCCACGTAGCCGCATACTGCTATCAGTACTGCAGCTGTCACCGCTTGTACTGCTTGCCTGACATGCTCTTTTGGCTTGGGTTTTTCTTCACGCAGTCCATCACTTGGCTGCCGCCGTTTTTGCCATAGCAACAATACGCTCAAACCCGCCGCCATTTGAAACGGGCCGTACCACAGCGGGTACTCCAGCATGCTGTGCAAACCGATCAACGCCAGCACCAGCCAAGCTATTTGACGCGTAGCGTCTGTCTCAGCCCACGGCCGCGCGCGCCAAGTCAACCAAGCCAAACCCCCGCACACCAACACGGCCACTGGTACACCCAACTCCACAGCCAAGTGCAGCGGCAGGTTATGCGCGTTGTCCAAAATATCGCAAAACCGCGCGCCGGGGTACGGGGTGGAAAAATGGGCGAAGTCGAGTTCGCCCCAACCCCAGCCAGTCCATGGCCGCTGCTCAATCAAGTACAGCACATTGCGCCACAAGGTCATGCGGCTGGCGCACAAAGAGTCCCCGGCCTTGAGTCTCGCCCATGCGCCGTTGGAGAACGGCTCCAGGCCGATGGACCAGGGCAGGCCCCACAGGGCCAGGACATACACTGCGGCATAGACCCCCAATACCTGACGCACGGCAGGTATCCGCCAGCGTCCCCACATCAGCACAAAGCCGGCCAGCATCACCACCTGCACCAAGCCTGTACGCGACGAAGAGGCCGCATTGCCTAGTGCCAGTACGCCTGCTAGGAGCAACCACACATTCTGCAGGTTTGCCTGCGTCTTGAATGGCTTGGGCTGCGCCGTCCACCACAACAGCGCGGCCAAGCCAATGTTGGTTAGTGTGGCGAATTGATTGCGTTGTCGCAGGTTGGCGAAGGCTTCACCGGTCGGCGTAAAGTTGACCCACGGCGCGAACGCCGCTGCCGTACCGTAGTACTGCGCCAACCCGAACAAACAACTCAAACCCGCCGCCGCCAGCCAAGCGCCGGCCACCGTCTGCGGCCAAAAATTCACCCCCTTAGGGTCAGACAAAAAAACACGCCAAAAACAAACTCCAGCACAGGCTGCCAGCGCCACCAGCCACGGCACCACAGCCGGGGACGGACCGTAAGTAAAGGGGTTGAGCCAGGGTAGAAAAAGGCATACCGCCACGCCTATTCGACTTGTTTGATGGCCCATCCTCAGAGTATTCCTCAATTTTTGGTGCGAGTTATTTGTCTTGCGTCCAGCGAACCGCCTGCAACAGCGGCTGCGCTGCAGCATCTCTGATCCAAACCCGCTGGATTAACGCGCATTCGTCTGGGCTGGATATTTTGCAAACCGTTTCCAGCCATTCGAGTGCTTGCAAGGGCTGATGATTCAACGCCAGTGCTTTGGCCATTTTGTAGGAGCGCCCCCCCATTGGGTACGCGGTTGCCACCTTGGCCATGTCCTCGAGTGCTTGTGCGCTCATACCTTCCTTGGGGTCATCGCGCATGAAAGAAATGGTTTCACGCAGTTGGGTTAATAACAAGACCTCAGGCGGCTCCCCTATTGGCAACGTTCCAATACGCGCGGCCTCGTATTCATACGCGCGATAACTCGATTCAATCCGAAAGTAATCGCGGATCACGGCGCTCACCAAAAAGGACGCTACGATCCAAAGCACAAACAGACTCCAGCGTGGGGTCATCCAAACCTGGCCGCCATGACGGCTGTTCAAGATGCCCACCATCGCGCCAGCAGGTAGCAAAAAATAGGCATACGCCAATGGGAACTCCAGCAAGGCATGAATGCCAACAGCACCCAAGCACATCACCAAAACAGCGTCTTTGGCATTGCCAACTTTGCTAACTTGAAGAACGAACCACACCGACAACGCGGCCGAAACACACAAGCCCAAGGGGATGCCCAGCCACAGCACTAGATCTAGAAACAGGTTGTGCGCATAACCAAAGGTGGGATAAAGCGGGGGAAAGTGTTTCGCCACTTCAAGTTGCGCACGCCCGATGGTGGCCCAGCCATAACCCAGCCACGGATGTTCCCACGCGGCGGCTGCGAACAAGCGCCAGGCTACAAAGCGCAGGTCACCTTGCGGGCCTTGGCGAAAATAGTCGCCCTCTACGCCCAACGCCAACAGCTCCCGCACAGTGTGCAACAGCGGGTGGATCACCCAGAAAAACACAAACAACCCTGTCATCGCCCAAGGCACGGCCGGAGTTCGCCACAAACGCCGCCACCACCAGCTACAAGCCAGCACAAATGTCAGTCCAAGCCAGGCCGTTCGGGATTGGGTCAGCGCGATACCCACCAACAAAAATCCTGCCATTAATACCGCAACGCACGCCCCGATGCGCCGAGTATGAAAAGCCCACGCGCCGGCCAATAGACCCCAAATCAGCAAAGTGCCGAGCTGGTTGGGTTGACCAAGGTTGGCATACGGCCGCGTACCACTCAGCCCCATGGACCAAATGTCAAACATGCCAGTTTCAATCAGCCCCAGCCACGTTTGGAGCTGAAGGTTCACAGACACTATCGACGCGATACCGATGGCAAAAAACAGGGCGTCGCCCAGTTGGTCTGGCTTCGCGCGCTCCCAACGCTGGCCGATCAACAGTACAAGCAAAAGTCCCAACAAATAGGTCAACGCGATCCACATCTGCCCCGCAAAAAATAGGCGTCCAGTCAGATACTGCGCAAGAGGTATGACCAGTGCCACCGCCACCAGCAAAGCATTGTTGTGCCATACCAAGGGCCCCGGAACCCGAATCGCCACGGTAGCCGCGCCGACTAAAAAAGTCAGTGCACACCACGCGTCCGTATGAAATGCCGTCCATGGCATGTAGTGGTTCGGCAAGAGCCAAGTGCAGGAAAGCACCAGCCCCCAAATTACCAACCAAAACGGCGTCATAGGTGCGCCGGCAGCTTGGGTCTTCTCGTGGGAGGTGGTAGCTACTGAAGCATCAAGCAAATGAGCTATCGACATGTTTCCGAATAGACGTTGGGGGGTTAACTATGCGCGCCACAAATCAGATGGCCGCTCCCTATGGAATCCACCAAAGCAAAGAGGCCCATTAAGGGCCTCTTTGAATAACAGACAAAAACAATTAAGGCTTGCAGCTTGCAGGCAAGTACTTGACGTCCATCGTTCCCGGAGCACAGACCCAAGCGACTTGTCCCGTGGAGCCCAACGTACCGGTCAACGTCACTGTTTTTCCGCTGATCTTTGACTCTTTGGCAGAAGCAGTAACGGTCACGACACCCACAGACGCGGAAGTACGGCCATACGTTACGCTGCTCACATAGGTGGACGACTGCGTGTCAACAGAGCTAGTGTCCGAAGGCATTTGCCCATTAACCTGTGCGTATTCAGACAGCGAGGTCTTGGCAGAAGATGCCGCCAGAATAACTTCGGACACCTTCGCACGCACCGTGTAGTCTTGGTACGCAGGCAAAGCCACAGCGGCCAAGATGCCGATGATCGCCACAACGATCATCAATTCGATGAGGGTAAAACCTTTTTGCAGGGAACGCTTCATAGCCGGAGCTCCTAGTTAATTGAATCAGACCCCGTATGTACAGCATTTGGCGTGCCAGGGCGAAAAGTGTCTAGATTGCAGCGTTCATGACCATTCAATGCAGGCATAGTGCCAATTTTTGGCCAATTCGAATCATTGAGTGACATTTTTGTCACCCAATAGAGCTGAAGTAGCAAGCGCACTGTCAAATATCGAACAGTTGCCCCGCCTGCAACCAACGAATGTCATGTGGGCTCAGTTGCCCGGCTGACGGAGCCACCTCAAAGGCTGCAATTTCAGCCATGATCAAATCCGTCTCTGACGGTTTGGTGTGGGTGATGTAGATAGGTGTTCTACGGCTCGCATCCATGCACGCCAACTCTTGCGCCAGAGCTTGCGGCGACAGATGCAGGCTGATTTTGGCCAGGTCTTTTTCGCGATTGCTGAATGCGGTCTCAATGACGAGCATGGCCACGTCCAGTTGGTTAAAACGTGTCCAGAAGGCAGCGTTGCGCTCCGTGTCACCGGTGAATACCCAGCAAGGGCCGCCCGCCGAGGCGGCATATCCCACGGCAGGCACAGTGTGAACGGCTGGCAAGGCTTCGATCGTTTTGCCGCACAAGTTCAAGGTTTCACCGCAGGTGATTTCTTGAAAACGAATAAACGGCGCAGTCGCCGTGGGGATCACACTGAAATCGGGCCAGATGACGTTATTGAAGATGTGCTGCTTGAGCGCACTGATGGTGCCTTCAAGGGCGTAAATCGTGATGGGCTGGGTGCGACGGGCGGCAATGGCGTCCACCATCAAAGGCAGCGCCGCCACGTGGTCGAGATGTGAGTGCGTGAGAAAGACATGGTCGATACCGGCCATCTCATCGAGCGTGAGGTCTCCGACGCCCGTGCCCGCATCAATCAAAATCTGTTCATCGAGGAGGAACGAGGTCGTTCGGCAGCCTTTGGCAATGGCGCCGGAACACCCTAACACGCGCACTTGCATGAGCGCCCCTTATTTGGTTTCGAAACTCGTTGCCCCATCCCAAAATGGGTCGAAAGGCTTTAGCCGCATAGAGGCTACACGCTCCGCATAGAGTTGGTAAAGGTATTTTGTTGGGTTTTGCGCGCGCAAAGTTAGTAATTGCGCGTCGCATGCCATCCAGTCCTGTCGGCGGTATGCGTTCAAAAATGCATTCCAACTGGTCAACTCCGTGGCATGGCGCGCGGTGAGTTGGTCCACTTTCGCCAGCACGCTAAAGATGTCGACCGCTACCTCTTTGCCTTTGACGCGCACCCGGTCCAGCTCTTGCCATACAAACTGGTTGGCTTGTTGGCGGGTACCTTCACCAACCACCAAATCTACACCGTACACGCTCGACAACCCCTGCAACCGCGCTGCCAAGTTGACCGCGTCACCAATGACCGTGTAGCTACGGCGAATGTCGGATCCCATATCGCCGACAAACATATGCCCCGTGTTCAAGCCGATGCCCACACTGATGGTCGCCGCATCAGAATAGTTTTGGGTGGTGTTCCATGCTTGCACAACTTGGATCATGTCCAGAGATGCGGCCACGGCAAGGTTGGCGTGGTTAGCCAAGGGCACGGGTGCACCCCAAAAGGCCATGACACAGTCACCCATGTATTTGTCGATAGTGCCGTCATGTGCACGTATTTTGCGACTCAGGCGCGTAAAGATGTCGTTCAGCAAAGTCTGCAGTTGCAGCGGCGCCAAGCGTTCCGATAACTTGGTGAAACCCCGCATGTCGCAAAACATCACCGTCAGTTCATGGTGCGCAGCTTGCATTCGATACTGCTCGGGCTCACCCACCATATCGCCCACCAATTCAGGCGGCACATAGGTTCCAAACAAGGTTGCCAAATTGTGTCGTGAGCGGCTTTCAAAAAAGTAGCCGTAACTCATGCTCAAAGCGAAGGCCACCAACACCATGGCCACATTCGCCGCCAGTGGCAGTACAAGGCCGTGCTCAACATACAGCCAGAAATTGATGCCCACGATCAAACCCAGCACAGCCAAACACAAAACCATCGCTTGGCTGGGCCGCAAACGGGGTAGACATACCAGCAGAATCAAGCCAGACACCAGCATCATCACGACTTCATAGCCCACAGCATAGTCTGGCGTAACGGCGACATGCTTATCGAGCAAACCCGACAGTAAGTTGGCGTGCAATTCAACCCCGGGATAGGTTTCACCAAGCGGCGTGACGCGTAAATCCAGCAACCCAGGAGCCGTGGTGCCAATGAAGACCACTTTGCCCGCAAGCTCACCAGGCAACAACTTTTTGCCCACCACATCGGCAGCGGAGACGTAGCGAAAAGAGCCTCCATTCGCCGAGCCTTTGCCGCGAAAAGGCACTAGAGCGGCACCTTCGGCGTCCACCGGAATGGCAACCGTTCGGTTTGGGCCGCTCACCCGCACATTCTCTAGCCGCCCAAAACTCGGAGACAAAGGGCTAGCCGGCGCCAAACCAAGAGAGACATCCGTGGCGTCAATCAACTGCCGATACATCGCCAGGGCCAACGATTCGTAATACTGTCCATCATGCAACGCCACCAGTGGCAATGAACGAATGAGACCATCTCGGTCGGTCACAGAATTGAAGAAACCCGCCAGCGGTGCTGCTTGAGCGATTTCGGGGATATTGGAGCCGAAGCCAGACCAAGCAGGCAGCCCAAGGGCTGGGCCGCTGGTAAGCGACGAGCCGTTGATGACTGGCTTGGGTAACACGCCCGCCCTGCGCGATTCATGGTTGCCGGTGAAATAGTAACCCAGAACAACAGGCTTATCTTTGATGGCGCGGGCCAACAGCGCGTCGTAATCGAGGGATGGCTTCAAGCGCCGTAGGGCTTCAGTGAACTCGGGTTGGTCGCGCAATTCTTGCTTGGCCAAGCGCTGAAGTTGCAGGAGCCCGGAGCGTTCGTCGGGCCCTAAAAAGACCATGTCAAATCCGGCAAGGGCAATTTTCTGCTTGTCGAACAGCTCGGTCATCAGGTCTGCCAAAACCTTGCGACTCCAAGGCCAGCCAAAGGTGGCCAAGCTTTTGTCATCAAAATCGACAATGACAATCCTGTCATCCATGACGTTGGGCACGGTCGCCCTAAGTCTGGCGTCGTAGATGTTGTCGTCGATTTGCTGCAGAAAACCAATGTGTATCGAACCGACCGCGTACAGCAGGCCCAACACAAGAGGCAACAGAGTGGTCGCAAAACGCGGCCAGCGCTTCAGCCACGCCATGACGGCGCTACGCTTGGCGGTGACCATCACTTACACACTACACGCGCAGGCAGCTTAAGCCTGGATGAACTGCATCTGCGTTCCTGCAAGCTGAAGAACGTCCCCATTTTTAAGTCCAACGGGGGTGGCACCGATTGCAGCGCCGTTTACCGTCGGCTGCTCAGCCCCTTCAACATGTACAACCACATAGCCGTGAGGCCGTCTGGTAATGGCTGCCACCGCCACGCCCGGCTTGCCAATGGTGGTGACAACCTTAGTCAACGTGACCTCGCGTCCAGCAGCAGCACCAGACAGCACCTTGATAGCGCCATTGACGGGCAAGCCACCAGCGTCAGCACCCGCGCCCAGCGGCATGGGAGCGGAATGGTCACTGGCGCGTCGACCAAAAGGTGGCGCACCCGGCGCCAATTGGCCAAGCCCCGATATGTGTGAATAACCGGAGGTTGGTTTTTCGGGCGCGGCCTCGGCACCCTCGTGCAAGAACTTGATCTTGTATTTGCCGATTTCGAGAAGGTCGTTGTGATGCAGCAACTGCTTGCGTGCAGCTTTGCCGTTGATATAGGAGCCGTTAGTGCTGTTCAAGTCTTCAAGATAGACGTCTTGACCCACCATCAAAAGCACAGCGTGTTCGCCACTGACCGCCAAATTGTCAACTACAACGTCGTTGTATGGCCGACGGCCAACCGTCGTGCGGTCCTTGGTCAACTGCACTTCTTTGATTACAACGCCGTCGATCGACACGATCAGTTTCGGCATGGTCGGCTCCTAAGTCCATCCATCAGCTTGGTTCCAAGTAAAACTAGTTCCCGATTAACCGGGCCATCAGTCCACGCTTCTTGTGGTCAGAAACCGCGTGCACCAACAACACCGTAATATTATCGCGCCCACCGTGGGCATTGGCGGCGTTTATCAACTGTTTGGCTTTTTGCTCCAACGAAGCCTCTGTTTCCAGAATCTTGGCAATGGGCAAGTCTGGCACCATATCGGTCAAGCCATCGGAGCAAAAAAGGTAGAGATCACCGGCTTCTACGCGGTGTTCGTGCATTTCAAGCTGAACTTCGTCGTCGATACCCAAGGCACGGGTGACCAGATTGCGGTTGGAAGATACGGCAGCTTGCTCGGGCGTGATGAGCCCTGCGTCGATCTGCTCTTGCAGAAAAGAATGGTCTTTGCTGATTTGCGTCAGTTTTCTGTCACGCAACCGATAGCAACGCGAATCGCCAATGTGCCCGACAACCACCTGCCCGGGCAGGAACACGCCCATGACCAGTGTGGTACCCATGCCTGCATATTGGGTGTTGGCATTGGATGCATGGAAAACGGCAGCATTCGCCAGTGCCACGGATTCACTCACCGCCTGACGGACCGCATTGACGGTAGCGGTCTCTCCGTGCTCAGCCATCCACCGGCAAAGATCAGCCTTGATCGACTGGATCGTCATATCGCTGGCAACTTCGCCCGCGTTATATCCTCCCATGCCATCGGCCAGCACCGCCACGCCGCAGGCTTCGTCGTACGCAACAGCGTCTTCATTGTTTTCACGCAAAAGCCCCGGATGGGTTTGCGAGTTGAACTCATACATCATATGTCTGCACCACGCCTTCATCGGCCTGGCACGAGCCTCCGTCATCACCTACGCTGCACCGCCGCACAATGCCGAACGACCACCGGAGGGCGCAGCAGAAGCGCCCTCAGCTAAATATCATTCAGCGGAACCTCGAATGCACGCAACAAAGATAGGCGAAACTGAACTCAGGTGCGGTGTACCCGGTACGTTAACAACAAAAATGACACCGTTGAGCCAACAAATATAGGCACATACGGCGTCATGTCCACAGAGGTTGTCACCCGGTACTGCAGCCCATGCATCAGTGGGAGCCAGTCCTTGAAACACCACCTCCACACAACTTTTGTGTGCAGGTCAGTGCAAAATGCATCGATCGAGTTACAAAGGTAACAGAGCACCGGGTCACCGACAAGTGTGTCGATAGGGCGCACGGAAATATTGCACGTTATCGAGAAAAACAGCCGCCTCAAGGGCGGCTGTTGTCTCTTCGTACCGACGCGAGGGCATTACTCGCGCCCCCGCAGTCAAGCTTCGGCAGGCTTGTTGCGTTGCATGTACTTACCGATCGCCAAGACCAGCAATGCACCGCCAATGCCCCAGACGTAGTGCCAGGTTTGCGATTGCGGCAGGTAGCCTGCCAGACCGGGGTCGGAATAGAACATCGTGCCGGCAATCCAGCCCAGGAGCATGCCCCCCACGGTGATGATGATGGGGAAGCGGTCCATCAGCTTCAACACCAATTGGCTGCCCCAAATGATGATGGGGATGCTCACCAGCAGACCGAAGATCACCAACGGCAATTGATGCTGACTACCAGCGCCTTGGGCCGCGCCAGCAATGGCGATCACGTTGTCCACGCTCATCACCAAGTCAGCGACGATCACCGTCTTGACGGCCGCCCACAGCTTGTCGCTACCTTGGATGTTGGAATGGTCATCGTCCTCCGGCACCAGCAGCTTTACGCCGATCCACATCAGCAACAAGGCGCCGACCACTTTCAGGAAAGGCACTTGCAAGAGCGTCAAGGCAAACGCGATCAAGATGACGCGCAAGATGATGGCACCTACGGTGCCCCACAAAATGCCTTTGGTGCGCAGGTTTTTAGGCAGTTGCCGGCAAGCCAAGGCAATCACCACAGCGTTGTCGCCGCCAAGCAAGATGTCGATCAGGATGATTTGTCCTACCGCCACCCAGAAATGAGCTGTCAGAAATTCTTCCACGGTCTACCCTCGTGTAAGGCGCAGGAAGCAACGTTGCCCGGCACCCGTTTGTTATTCTTAAATAAGAAAGCCGGATTCTCCCTCAGGAAATCCGGCTCTCTATTGTGGATTACCGCAACACCGTCGATCCGGCGGCGTGCGGTATCCATTTGACGCTTACTTACTTCAGCAAAGCCTTCAGCAGCTTGCCCATTTCAGATGGGTTACGCGTCACGGTGAAGCCGCATTCTTCCATCACAGCCAGCTTGGCATCCGCCGTGTCGGCGCCGCCAGAGATCAGCGCACCGGCGTGGCCCATGCGCTTGCCGGGAGGGGCGGTCACGCCAGCGATGAAGCCAACGATCGGCTTCTTCATGTTGGCCTTGCACCAGCGCGCTGCGTCAGCTTCGTCTGGACCGCCGATTTCACCGATCATGATGACGGCGTCGGTATCTGGATCGTCGTTGAAAGCTTGCATCACGTCGATGTGCTTCAAACCGTTGATCGGGTCGCCACCGATACCAACCGCCGAAGATTGGCCAATGCCCAGTTCGGTCAGTTGTGCCACCGCTTCATAGGTCAGCGTACCGGAGCGCGACACCACGCCGATACGGCCCTTCTTGTGGATGTGGCCGGGCATGATGCCGATCTTGATTTCGTCAGGCGTAATCAAGCCGGGGCAGTTAGGGCCCAGCAGCAAGGTCTTCTTGCCGCCAGCAGCTTCCTTGGCCTTCATGCGATTGCGCACTTCCAGCATGTCCTTGACTGGGATGCCTTCGGTGATGCAGATGGCCAGATCCAGATCGGCTTCAACTGCTTCCCAGATCGCGGCGGCAGCGCCTGCTGGCGGCACGTAGATCACGGAAACGGTAGCGCCGGTTTGACCAGCAGCTTCCTTGACGGAGGCGTAGATTGGGATGTTGAAGATCGACTCGCCGGCCTTCTTGGGGTTCACACCAGCGACGAAGGCGTTTTTGCCGTTCGCGTATTCCTGGCACTTTTCAGTGTGGAATTGACCGGTCTTGCCGGTAATGCCTTGGGTGATGACCTTGGTGTCTTTATTGATAAAGATCGACATGATGTTTCCTTAGCCTTTCACTGCGGCGACAACTTTTTGAGCCGCTTCAGCCATGCTGTCGGCGCTGATGATGGGCAGGCCGGATTCGGCCAGCATTTTCTTGCCCAGCTCTTCGTTCGTACCCTTCATGCGCACCACCAGTGGCACCGACAGGTTCACAGCCTTGCAAGCCGTGATCACGCCCGTGGCGATGGTGTCGCACTTCATGATGCCGCCGAAAATGTTGACCATGATGGCCTCGACCTTGTCGTTCTTCAGCATGATCTTGAAGGCTTCGGTCACCTTCTCGGGGGTGGCACCGCCGCCCACGTCGAGGAAGTTGGCTGGCTCTGCGCCGTACAGCTTGATGGTGTCCATGGTGGCCATGGCCAGACCGGCACCGTTCACCAGGCAGCCGATGTTGCCGTCCAGGCTGATGTAGGCCAGGTCGAACTTGGAGGCTTCCACTTCAGCAGCGTCTTCTTCGTCCAGATCGCGGTAGGCCACGATTTCGGGGTGACGGAACAGCGCGTTGGAGTCGAAGTTGAACTTCGCGTCCAGGGCCATCAGGTTGCCCTTGGAGTCGCAGTTCAGCGGATTGATTTCCACCAGCGATGCGTCGGTGTCCATGTAGCACTTGTAGAGCTTGGCGAAGATGTCAACAGCCTGGTCAACCGAGCCGCCGGTCAGGCCGATGGCCGCAGCGATCTTCTTGCTCTGCTCGGTCGTGATGCCGGTCAGTGGATCGATGTACTCGGTGATGATCTTCTCGGGCGTGGCGTGTGCCACTTCCTCGATGTCCATGCCGCCTTCGCTCGAAGCGATGAAGGCCACCTTCTGCGTCGCGCGGTCGGTCACCAGCGATACATACAACTCGTTCTTGATGTCGGCGCCGTCTTCGATGTACAGGCGACGCACCTTCTGGCCTTCGGGGCCAGTCTGGTGGGTCTTGAGCTGCATGCCGAGGATCTCGCCAGAGATGCGCTTGACGTCTTCAATCGTCTTGGCAACCTTCACGCCGCCGCCCTTGCCGCGGCCACCGGCGTGGATTTGCGCCTTTACCACCCAAACGGGGCCGCCGAGTTTTTGCGCCGCTTCAACAGCCTCTTGAACGGTGAATGCGGGAATGCCACGTGGCACCGGCACACCAAAATTGCGCAAGATTTCCTTGCCTTGGTATTCGTGAATCTTCATGAGGACTCTCTCAGGAATGGATGGGGTTTGCCCGGCTGGAAAAGCACAACTTTTCAGGGCAGGCACTCGTAAAAAACCCTTGAATGTATCATGCTGCAACGCACCAAACCAGGGTGCCGTTATTCTCTACCCTTCAGCGACCTTGTAGGACATTCCCATGCAGAAAGTTTTTATTGATGGCGAAGCGGGCACCACGGGCCTGCAAATTCGCGAACGCCTGCAGTTGCTGCCACAAATTGAAGTGGTGAGCATTGCACCAGAATTGCGCAAAGACCCGGCCGCCAAAAGCGCGCTGATGGGCCAGGTCGACCTGGTGGTGCTGTGCCTGCACGACGACGCGGCCCGCGAATCGGTTGCCATGATCGACGCGCTGCCAGGCAAAAAGCCCAAGATCATCGACGCTTCGACCGCCCACCGCACCGCACCGGGCTGGGTTTTTGGCTTTCCTGAATTGGCCGTAGGCCAGCGCGAAGCCGTGCAAAACGCGCAACGCGTGGGCAACCCCGGCTGCTACGCCACGGGCGCCATCGCTCTGATTCGCCCCTTGGTCGACGCCGGATTGATTGCCGCTGACACCCCGTTGTGCTTGCCTTCGGTGAGCGGCTACTCGGGTGGCGGCCGCAGCATGATCGAGGCCTACCACGCAGGTACGGCGCCGTTGTTTGAAATCTACGGCCTGAGTCTGTCGCACAAGCATTTACCCGAAATCATGGCCTACACAGGCATGCAACGCCGGCCGATCTTCGTACCATCGGTTGGTAACTTTGAGCAAGGCATGTTGGTTCAGTTACCGTTGCACCTCGACCTGTTGCCGGGCGCGCCCAAAGCAGCCGATTTGCACGATGCACTGGTGCGCCACTACGCCGGCAGCGAATGGGTCACGGTAGAGCCCGCCACCGACGGCAAGCTCGACGCTTTGGCGCTGAACAACACCAACAAGATGGAGTTGCGCGTTTTTGCCAATGAAACCTACCGCCATGCGGTGCTGATCGCACGCCTGGACAACCTGGGTAAGGGCGCCAGCGGCGCGGCTGTGCAGAACCTGAAATTGATGCTGGGCATCAACTAAGCCCGCCGCAGAATCGGCACCCAGCCGATCTGCCTGAAGACTACAGGTCGTCTTCCAAGCCCTCTGGTCCGTCGCGCACCACGCGGCGGATCACCTCGGGGGCAAAACCCCTGGTCAGCAAAAACCGCATCTGGCGCACCTTCTCGCGCGCCGCCATTTGCCGGGCGATTTGTGGATCGACAGGGGTTTCGTCTTCAGCGTTTTGGCCGTCACTGTCGACAGCGGCTGCAAGGCGTTGGCCGTACTTGCGGCGCCACACCTCCAGCGCCCGGTCGTACTCGGTGTCGCGCAGCGATTGCACCGCTTCGCTCACCAACTCTGCACCCAAGCCTTTGCGTTGCATTTCTTGCGCCACGCGGGCGGCGCCCATGCGGGCACTGCGGCGGTGGACCACCGAGGCGGCCGCGCGCTGGTCGCTGATGAAACCTTTGGCCTGCAGTTCGTCTAGCGCCTTGGCCAACTCGCCGGGTTGGGCTTCGTGCTCGGCCAGCTTGCGCTCCAGCTCGTAGCGCGAATATTCGCGCCCGCTGAGCAGGCGCAACGCGCGCCCTTTCAGGCTGATGGGTTGGGCGACTCGGCGGGTCGGCTGTTCGTTCATGGGCTTCAAACTTTATAGCTGCCTACGCATATGTACCATGCACAAACAGCCATTTTCCGCTCGATTACTCTTCGATCTTGGTTTCAGCCTTGGGCTCGGCCTTGGCCTTCTTGGCGGGCTTGGTGTCTTCCTCTTCGGCCACTGGCAGCAGTGGGATGCCCAGCGACTCGCGCACCTTGTTTTCGATCTCGATCGACAGCGTGGGGTTTTCGCGCAGGAATTCGCGTGCGTTGTCGCGGCCTTGGCCAATCTTTTCGCCGTTGTAGGCGTACCAGGCGCCCGACTTGTCGATGATCTTCGCTTCGACACCCATGTCGATGATTTCACCGTGGCGGCTGATGCCCTCGCCAAACAAAATGTCGAACTCGGCCGTCTTGAACGGGGGCGAGACCTTGTTCTTCACCACTTTGACCTTGGTTTCGTTGCCGATGGCGTCGTCGCCCTTCTTGATGGTGCCGGTGCGGCGAATGTCCAGACGCACAGAGGCGTAGAACTTCAGCGCATTGCCGCCGGTGGTGGTTTCGGGCGAGCCGAACATCACGCCGATCTTCATGCGGATCTGGTTGATGAAGATGACCATGCAGTTGGCCTTCTTGATGGTGGCGGTGAGCTTGCGCAGCGCCTGGCTCATCAAACGGGCTTGCAGGCCGGGCAGGCTGTCGCCCATTTCGCCTTCCAGTTCGGCCTTGGGGGTGAGCGCGGCCACCGAGTCGAC
The DNA here is from genome assembly GCF_049860745.1 of Hydrophilobacter chitinilyticus. Taxonomy (GTDB): domain Bacteria; phylum Pseudomonadota; class Gammaproteobacteria; order Burkholderiales; family Burkholderiaceae_C; genus Rhodoferax_B. The sequence continues at coordinate 5,946,897 of NZ_CP187561.1, forward strand.
CACGATCAGATCAACCGCACCCGAACGCACCAGCGAGTCGACGATTTCCAGCGCTTGTTCGCCGGTGTCGGGCTGGCTGATCAGCAGGTCTTGCAGGTTGACGTGCAGGTTTTGCGCGTATTGCGTGTCGAGGGCGTGCTCGGCATCGACGAAAGCGCAGGTGCCGCCCAGCTTTTGCATTTCGGCAATGACTTGCAGCGTCAGCGTGGTTTTACCGCTGGACTCTGGGCCGTAGATTTCGATCACGCGGCCACGTGGCAGGCCGCCTACGCCCAACGCAATGTCCAGCCCCAGTGAGCCGGTGGACACCACTTGGATGTCTTCGATCACCTCGCCTTCACCCAAACGCATGATGGTGCCTTTGCCGAACTGCTTTTCGATTTGGGCGAGTGCGGCTTGCAGGGCCTTGGCTTTTTCAGCGCTGGCGGCGGTTTGGGCTTTAACGGGTGCGTCCATGAGAGTTTCCTTTTAAATCAATAAGTTGGCGCATCATGTTTACTGGAATTGATCACAGGCTGGATGCTTGAACAGTATTCTATGGCACGAGTCTGAATTCATTTCTACTTTTTATGGTCAGTTTGCCTTATCATTTTTCACATGCAAGATTTAGGTGATTTACCGCACGGAAACCCGCCCAGCCCCCTCCATGAGAGCCTGCAGGAAGACGGCTGGCGCGAAACCCATTTGGGCCGCCTGATGGGCGACGCCCTGCGCCGCTTTGACGCGCGGGTGTTGAGCCTGATGGCGCACAACGTCGAGGTGCCGCTGGCGCTGAGCAACCTGGCGGCCAAGGCGCAGGTGAGCGCTGCCCACGTGCACATCACGCGCCACCTGCCGCCGCAGGGCGCGCGCCTCACAGAATTGGCCGAGCGCGCCGGCATGAGCAAACAAGCCATGGGCGACCTGGTCGACCAATGCGCCGCCTGGGGCCTGGTGACGCGCGAACCCGACCCGCTGGACGCGCGCGCGCGGCGCGTGTTGTTCACCGCCACCGGCTTGGCGTGGCTGCAGGCGTTCAAAGACGCGGTGGCGCAGGCCGAGGACGAATTCCGCACGGCGGTAGGGCCCGAGGTGGCCGCTGTCGTGGCGCTGGGGCTGGAGGCTTACGCCGCTTGACGGGAGTGATCAGCATGAGTGACGACATGAGACACACCCGTCATCCGCCCGTCACGCTGTCAATTTCATAGAAGGTAGGCAACCTAGAATTTCCGGCGCAAACTCTGCACCTGCCGTTTGCCGAACAACGTTCAAAAAGAATCCAGGAGACAACCCATGCGCATACTCATCGCTGAAGACGATCAGGTGCTAGCCGACGGTTTGCTGCGCGGACTGCGCGCCTCCGGGGCGGCGGTAGACCACGTGGCCAGCGGCACCGAAGCAGACGCCGCGCTCATGGCCAACAGCGAATTCGACCTGCTGATCCTCGACCTGGGCCTGCCCAAGATGCACGGCCTGGAAGTGCTGCGCAAGCTGCGCGGGCGTAACGACTCATTGCCGGTGTTGATTCTCACGGCCGCCGATAGCGTGGAAGAACGTGTCAAAGGCCTGGACTACGGCGCCGACGACTACATGGCCAAACCGTTCTCGCTGCAAGAGCTGGAAGCGCGTGTGCGCGCCCTCACGCGGCGCGGCATGGGCGGCACCACCAGCGCCATCAAACACGGCCCGCTACTGTACGACCAAGCTGGCCGCGTGGCCACCATCGACGGCAAGATGATCGAGCTATCGGCCCGTGAATTGGGCCTGCTGGAAGTGCTGCTGCAGCGCGCCGGCCGCCTGGTCAGCAAAGACCAACTGGTAGAGCGGCTGTGCGAGTGGGGCGAAGAGGTGAGCAACAACGCCATCGAGGTCTACATCCACCGCCTGCGCAAGAAGATCGAGAAGGGGCCGATCCGCATCGCGACCGTGCGCGGGCTGGGCTACTGCCTGGAAAAAATCCAGACCTGAGCGTTGAACAAATCCATAGCACCTTCCGCACCATCCACCAGCGCCCGCCGCCTTTTTGATTCAAAACTTTAGCCCCGCCCCTTGAAGATCTTCCAGCGTGAGCAGCGCTCTCTTTTTGGCGAGATCCTCGACTGGATGCTCACGCCGCTGCTGCTGCTGTGGCCCGTGAGCCTGGGCCTGACCTGGCTGGTGGCGCAAAGCATTGCCGGCAAGCCGTTTGACCGCGCGCTGGAATACAACGTGCAGGCGCTGTCGCAGCTCATCGTGGTGCCGATGAACAACCGCGCGCAGTTCAACCTGCCGCAGCCCGCGCGCGAAATTTTGCGGGCCGACGACTCCGACCAAGTCTACTACCAGGTGCTCGGTGGGCGCGGCGAGTTTTTGAGCGGCGAGCGCGACTTTCCGCTACCCGCAGAAGAAGAGAAAACCATCGACGGCGTGGTGCAACTGCGCGACGACGAGTTCCACGGCATGGGTGTGCGTGTGGCCTACATGTGGGTGCGGCTGGACGTGGCGGGCAGCCAAACCGCGCTGGTGCAGGTGGCCGAGACACGCGAAAAACGCTCGGTGCTGGCGGCCGAAATTATCAAAGGCGTGATGCTGCCGCAGTTCGTCATCTTGCCGCTGGCGGTGCTGCTGGTGTGGCTGGCCTTGGCCCGCGGCATCAAACCGCTGAACCTGCTGGAAGAGCGCATCCGCGCGCGCAGCCCCGACGACATGAGCCCGCTGGACGAAAAGGCCGTGCCCATCGAAGTGGCGCCGCTGGTGTCTTCGGTGAACGACCTGCTGGAACGCCTGGCCGACTCCATCGCCACGCAAAAGCGCTTTCTGGCCGACGCCGCGCACCAACTCAAAACGCCGCTGGCCGGGCTGCGCATGCAGGCCGAGCTGGCGCAGCGCGAAGGCACCAGCACCGACGACCTGAAGCGCTCGCTGCAGCAAATTGGCCGCGCCAGCATCCACGCCACCCACACCGTCAACCAGTTGCTGGCCTTGGCGCGCGCTGAGAACAGCGGCGTGAGCATGAGCACGCAAACCTGCGACCTGGCACGGCTGACCATGGAAGTGGTGCGAGACTCGGTGCCGCGTGCGCTGGATAAACGCGTAGACCTGGGCTACGACGGCGCCGAGCCCGGCAGCCCCGACGTGCTGCTGGACGGCAACCCCACGCTGCTGCAAGAACTGGTGCGCAACCTGGTGGACAACGCTTTGAACTACACCCCCACCAGTGCCGAGCGGCCCGGCGTGGTCACCGTGCGTGTGCTCACCGCCAAAATTGGCAAGGTGTTGCTGCTGCAGGTGGAAGACAACGGCCCCGGCATTCCCGAGGCCGAGCGCGAGCTGGTGTTCCAGCCGTTTTACCGCGCGCTGGGGTCAGACACCGATGGCTCAGGCCTAGGCCTGCCCATTGTGTTGGAGATTGCCAACCAGCACGGCGCGCACATTACGCTGGAAGAGTCGCACCCCGGTGCCAAGCTGCCGGGCTTGCGCGTGAACGTGCACTTCACGGCGGTCAGCGGCAGTTAAGCCTCAATTCGAAACCATAGCTGCTCACGCTAGAACAGTACGCGTAAACGGCAGGTTTTTCTTAAGACACCCGGGGCCGAGGCACGCCGCTTGCTTGGGGCCCTGCATTCCACTTTCAACCAAAATCCCCCGCATGCAACGTCGCTCGCTCCTCGGTTCCCTGACCTTCGCCGCCCTGTCCACCACGCTGGGCTCGCAAGCCTTTGCCCAAGAAAAACGCCCGCTGCGTTTGGTGGTGCCATTCCCTCCTGGCGGCGCCACCGACATCACGGCGCGCGCACTGCAAGAGCCGCTGCAACGCATCCTGGGTCAGCCGGTGGTGATCGACAACCGCGCGGGCGCGGGCGGCTCCATCGGCATGGCCGAAGTGGCGCGTGCGGCGGGAGATGGCCTTACGCTGGGCGTGGCCACGCTCTCCACCCACGGCGTGAACCCGGCGGTGTTCAGCAAGCTGCCCTACCAACCAGTTGCCGACTTTGCGGGCGTGACCGAAATCGTCAAGGCGCCGGGCGTCATCGTCGTCAACCCCAAAGAGCTGCCGGTAGAGAACTTCGCCGCGCTGGTGAAGTACCTCAAGGCCCACCCGGGCAAGGTGTCGTACGCCACGCCGGGCACCGGCACCATTGGGCACATGTGGGGCGAGCTGTTTAAAAGCAGCACCGGCACGTCGATGGTGCACATTCCCTACCGTGGCGCGGGCCCGGCGCTGAACGACGTGCTGGGCGGCCAGGTGTCGGTGTACTTCGACCAGGTGGCCTCGTCGCTGCCCTACGTCAAGACCGGCAAGCTCAAGGCGCTGGCCGTGTCGTGGCCCGAGCGGCTGGACGTCTTGCCGGACGTGCCAACTTATGCTGAACTAGGCTATGCCAACAACAACGATCCGTCGTGGTTTGGCCTGGTAGCGCCAGTCTCTACGCCCGCCGCCACCGTGCTGCGCATTCAGCAAGCGGTAGCCCAGGCGCTCAAAGAGCCGGCCGTGCGGGAACGTTTGGCCGGGCAGGGGCTCTACCCCTCAGGCACCACGCCGGCTGAGTTCTCGCAGCAAATCGTCAAGGAGATCGAGAAGATGAAAAAAGTGGCGGCGTACGCCAAGATTCAGCTTGAATGACAGAACCTTGTCTCAACCTAAGTTTTAGGTTTGACGCGCTGACCACCAGCGCCAGGCCCGGCCCGTCCGCAAGACCCGCCGGGCTTTTTTTTATGCCTTGCGGTAAGCGGTCAATTGCAAGAACGCAGCGGTTTGCTCGCCAGCACGCTCACCAATTGCGTTTCCACCTGGCTACGCAACGTGGGCGTGGCGGCGGGCAGGTGCAGCGTCCACGCGGGGGTGTCGCCGCGCTCCTGCACCACGCGGGCGGTGCGCACGCCTTGGGTGCCGAGGGCCGTCAATGCCCGATGCGCGGCTTCTTCGGTGGAGTAGCGACCGAGCGACAGGCCGGGCTCCAGCGAGGGGTTGTTGGTGCGGTCAAAGTCGACCTTGCGGGCGCGCAGTTCGGCGCGCTTTTTGTCGAGCGCATCGGTATCGGCAAACTTGCCCATGTAGACCATCCAGCGGCCGCTGACGGGCGTGGCGTCCAGCGTCCAGCTACCGGCGGGCAAGTTGGCAGCGGCGCGGCGCACGGCTTCGGTTTGGGCTTCGTCGAAGGCACCAGCTTGCAGGCAGACGGTAGGCTCAGGGGCGGCACTGGCCGTGACCACCGGAGATGAAGCGGAAGTTGCGGCAGGAACAACTGGGGCTGCAGGCGCTGATGCGTCGGGCGCTGCAGGTGCATTGGGCTTTGGCGTGGCACTGGGCGTCAACACCTGCAGCTTCTCGGGCGCCACTTGCTGCTCCAGCCGCTGCGGTTCGGTTTGCGCCACCGGGCCCATGCCAAACAGTTGCAAGTAGCCTTGCCCCCACGCGTAGTAGCCCGCGTTGGCCAGCAGCAAAACCAGCACCGTCAAACGCAACATGCTTAAGCTCCCGTGGGTGGTGTGGGCGCGGTAGACGGTATGGCGCGCGTAGGCCGCACGCTCACCTCATTGCTGTGGATGGCTTGCAGGCTGGTGGCGGTGCGCACCAGCAGCACGCCGTCGTCGCCCACACCTTCGGCGATGCCGGCCGTGCCGTCGCTCAGCAGCACGTCGCGGCCCAACAAGATGTCGCGACGGGTGAAGCGGCTGCGCAGCGGGGCAAAGCCGTCACGCTCAAAGGCCAGCAAGGCGTTGACCAGGGGCGCGGCAATGCGCTCCAGTGCGGCGGGCGCATCGAGGCCGGGCACCAGGTCTTGCAAGCCAGCGGGCGGCGTAGAAAGGCCTTCGATCTGCGGCGCCTGGATGTTGATGCCCACGCCCACCACCACGAAACGGGCAGCCCCTGGCTGCGGTAGGTTGGCGGTTTCGACCAGAATGCCGCCGAGCTTGTGGTCGCCATCGGTCCACAGGTCGTTAGGCCACTTCAGGCCCACACGCTTGGACTGAGGCGCATCAAGCGCGGGAATTTGCGGCTGCAGGCTCTCGGCCACCGACACACCGACGGCCAGCGACAAGCCCGACCAGTCTTGCGGCGCCAGCGGCAAGCCAAGCGAAAACATCAGCGAGGCACCCACGCTGTTGCGCCAGGGCCGGTCCATACGGCCACGGCCGGCGGTTTGGTTCTCGGCCACCAGCAACACCGGCTCACCCTGGCCCGCGCGGGCGCGGCGCATGAGTTCAGAGTTGGTCGAGTCGATGCTGGGCACCACCTCCACCGTGAACGTGGGCAGTTGCGGGTAGACCGCTTCCCAGATCGCCTCGGCCGGCCAGCGCATCACGGGCGGCGGCTCCCGGCGGTTTTGGTCTTGGTGGCCTTGGTGGTTTTTGCAGCCTTGGCGGGCTCGGCCACCGGCTTGCGCCAGCCGCGCTTGGGCGCCAGCAGCGTGCCACGGCAGTTGGCGCTGCCGCACCAGCAGGGGTACTCGGCCTTCAGCTTGGGCGTGTAGCGCTCGTCGATGATCAGGCCGTAGTCGTAAAACAGCTCGGTGCCAGCGGCAATCGGCACCAGCGCCTTGATGAAGATGCGGCCGTCGACTTCGTCGGCAATGCAATTCGGGTCGCAGGCGTGGTTGATCCACCGCGAGGAGTTGCCGCCAAACTTGGCATCAATCACGCGGTCTGCGTCGATGTGGAAGTAGAACGTGTGGTTGGGGTCTTTGGGGTCGTGGGGGTGGCGGTCTTGCGCCTCGTCCCAGGAGACGATTTCGCCCACGTATTCAATGATCATTTCGCCCGCCGCGATATCCTGCACGGCAAAAACACCTTTGCCGTGCACACCGGAGCGGCGCGTTTGCACGCGGCGGCCTGTTGGAACACTTGGCGCAACTGGCTTCACAGCCTTGGAGACCTTGGGGGCCTTGGAAACCTTCGGTTTGGCAGCTTTTTGGGTGGATTCTGGAGGCACGGGCAAAACTCTGTTAACTTAAAAGGGCACGGGTGCGCGCATATGCGTGCACGCGCGAGAAGCTCATTGTAGGAGCCTGCCTTCTGTTTCGTGGACACTGCCCCAAGATATCTGAGGCGCTCGCCCAGACCAGGCCGTTTCGCAACCGAGCAACCGAATTCGAGAACGAACAAAAGTTATGACTAAGACCTTGGTGATCGCTGAGAAGCCTTCGGTAGCGCAGGACATCGTCCGGGCGCTCACACCGACAGCCGGCAAATTTGAGAAGCACGAGGACCACTTCGAGAGCGAAAGCTACGTCGTCACCAGCGCCGTGGGCCACTTGGTGGAAATCCAGGCGCCCGAGCAGTTCGACGTGAAGCGCGGCAAGTGGAGCTTTGCCAACCTGCCGGTGATTCCACCGTTTTTCGACCTGAAGCCGGTCGACAAGACCAAGTCGCGCCTGAACGCCGTGGTCAAGCAGGCCAAGCGCAAAGACGTGTCGCAACTCATCAACGCCTGTGACGCGGGCCGCGAAGGCGAGTTGATCTTCCGCCTGATCGAGCAATACGCCGGTGGCGCCAAGCCGCTGGGCAAGCCAGTACGCCGCCTGTGGCTGCAGTCGATGACGCCGCAGGCCATCCGCGATGGCTTTAGCGCCTTGCGTTCCGAACAGCAGATGAAGGGCCTGGCCGACGCCGCACGTTCACGCTCCGAGGCCGACTGGCTGGTGGGCATCAACGGCACGCGCGCCATGACGGCCTTCAACTCGCGCGACGGCGGTTTCTTCCTGACCACCGTGGGCCGGGTGCAAACGCCAACGCTGTCGGTGGTGGTGGAGCGCGAAGAAAAGATTCGCAAGTTCGTCAGCCGCAACTACTGGGAAATCCACGCCGACTTCAAGGCCGAAGCCGGCAACTACCCCGGCAAGTGGTTCGACCCGGCCTGGAAAAAACCAGCCCCCGGCCCGGACGGCGTGGCCGACCCCGAGCAACGCGCCGATCGCATCTGGACGGAACGCGAGGCGCTCGCGATCGCCGACGCGGCGCGCGGCAAACCCGCCACCGTCACAGAAGAAAGCAAGCCCAGCACCCAAGCCAGCGGCATGTTGTTCGACCTGACCTCGCTGCAACGCGAGGCCAACGGCCGCTTCGGCTTCAGCGCCAAAACCACCCTGGCGCTGGCACAAAGCCTGTACGAGCGTCACAAGGCGCTGACCTACCCGCGTACCGATTCGCGTGCGCTGCCCGAAGACTACTTGCCGGTGGTGAAAGACACCATGACCATGCTGGCCAACAGCGGCATGAAGCATCTGGCGCCTTTTGCCAAGCAGGCCATCGACGGCAACTACGTCAAGCCCAACAAGCGCATTTTCGACAACGCCAAGGTGTCCGATCACTTTGCCATCATCCCCACGCTGCAGGCGCCCAGCGGCTTGTCTGAAGCCGAGCAAAAGCTGTACGACTTTGTGGTACGGCGCTTTTTGGCGGTGTTTTTCCCCAGCGCCGAATACCAGGTCACCACACGCATCAGCACGGTGCTTGAAGCCGGCAAGAACTACGCCTTCCGCTCGGACGGCAAGGTGCTGGTCAAACCGGGCTGGATGGCCATTTACGGCAAAGAAGCCACGACCGACGAAGACGAAAAAGACGGCAAGAACCTGGTGCCCGTGCAGCCTGGCGAAAAGGTGCGCACTGAAACGGTGGACGCCAAGGGCTTGAAAACGCGCCCGCCGGCACGCTACTCCGAAGCCACCTTGCTGGGCGCCATGGAAGGCGCGGGCAAGACCATCGACGACGACGAGCTGCGCGAAGCCATGCAGGAAAAAGGCTTGGGCACCCCGGCCACGCGCGCGGCCATCATCGAAGGTTTGATCGCCGAAAAATACATGCTGCGCGAAGGGCGCGAGCTGGTGCCCACCGCCAAGGCGTTCCAGCTCATGACGCTGCTGCGCGGCCTGGGCGTGGAAGAACTCTCCAAAGCCGAACTGACCGGCGAATGGGAATTCAAACTCGCGCAGATGGAGCAAGGCAAGATCAGCCGCGAGACCTTCATGGCCGAGATCGCCGCCATGACCGAACACCTGGTGAAGAAGGCCAAGGAGTACGACCGCGACACCATTCCTGGCGACTACGCCACGCTGGAAGCGCCGTGCCCCAACTGCGGCGGCGTGGTGAAGGAAAACTACCGCCGCTACACCTGCACGGGTGCGGCGGGCGCAGCCGAAGGTTGCGGCTTCTCGTTCGGCAAGTCGCCAGCGGGCCGCACGTTCGAACCGGCCGAGGCCGAGCAATTCTTGCGCGATAAAAAGATCGGCCCATTGGACGGCTTCCGCTCCAAGGCGGGCTGGCCTTTCACCGCCGAAATGGCTTTGAAGTTCGACGACGAAACCAAGAACTACAAGCTTGAATTTGACTTTGGCGACGACCGCGCGGGCGAAGAAACCGGCGAGCTGGTGGACTTCAGCCAAAGCGTGTCGCTGGGCCATTGCCCCAAGTGCGGCGCGCCGGTGCACGAGCACGGCAGCAACTACGTGTGCGAGAAGTCGGTGCCGACCACAGCCCAGCCGACGCCCACTTGCGACTTCAAGAGCGGCAAGGTGATCTTGCAGCAACCCGTGGAGCGCGCGCAGATGGAAAAACTGCTGAGCACCGGCAAGACCGACCTGCTCGACAAGTTTGTCTCCATGCGCACACGCCGCGCGTTCAAGGCTTTCCTGGCGTGGGACGCGGAAGCGGGCAAGGTGAACTTCGAGTTTGCACCGTCGAAGTTCCCACCGCGCAAACCGGCGGCCAGCAAAACCGGCAACGCGACCGCTGCGCTTGCCAAGACCGCCGCTAAAACGCCTGCGAAAAAGGCCGCGACCAAAACGGCTGCCAAAACAGCAGTGAAGAAAGCCGCCGCCCCCAAAGCACCGCGCAAAACCGGCGCGGGCTTGAAGCCCAGCGCCGAGTTGGCCGCCGTGATCGGCAACGATCCGGTGGCCCGCACCGAGGTGATCAAGAAGATGTGGGACTACGTAAAGGCCAACGGCTTGCAGGACGCCAAGGACAAACGCGCCATCAACGCCGATGCCAAGCTGCGCCCGGTGTTTGGCAAAGACCAGATCACCATGTTTGAGCTGGCCGGCATTGTGGGCAAGCACCTGACCGCGACTGAATCGGCGGCTTAACTTAAACCCGATGCAAGAGCGCGACCTTCCCTCCCGATCCCTGCCGCTCAGCGGCGCCAGCAACTTCCGCGACCTGGGCGGCTACCAGGGGCTGGACGGCCGCACGGTGCGCTGGCGCCGCGTGTTCCGCTCCGACCACCTGGCCGGCCTGACCGCGCAAGACCTGGCCACGCTGGCTAACTTAGGCGTGCGGCATGCGGTGGACTTTCGGGGCGAGCACGAGCGCACCAAACAGGCCTACGCGCTGCCCGAAGTGAACCACGTGCCGCTGACCATCGAGCCGCGCGTGATCCGCCGTGTGCAGGCGCTGCTGGACGCGGGAGCACCGCCCAGCGCAGCGGAAACCGTTGCGTTGATGCAAGACACCTACCGTGGCTTTGTGCTCGACAACGCGGAGCGCTTCACGGCCTTCTTCCAACTGCTGTTGGCGCACGACGCGCCGCTGGTGTTCCACTGCACCGCCGGCAAAGACCGCACCGGCTTTGCCGCCGCGCTGTTCTTGCTGGCCCTGGGTGTGCCGCGCGAAGTGGTGATGCAAGACTACCTGCTCACCAACACGCTCTACCGCCGCCCCGAAGGCCTGGAGAGCCTGGCCCCGCCGCACGTGCTCGATGCGCTGTGGCGCGTGGAAGAGAGCTACCTCGACGCGGGTTTGGCCGAGGTGGAAGCCTCGTTTGGCAGCCTGCCGCGTTACCTCCGCGAAGTGCTGGGGGTGGACGCTGCCGCACTGCAGAAGCTGCAAACGCGCTACCTGCAGGGTTTATAGAAAAATAGCCTCTGGCGCTTACCCGATAAGCGCAGCCAGCTATCTTTTCTGATTCAAGCCGCCAAGGCTTCGGGCTGCCGCTCCAGCAGCGCCCAGATCTTCGGCAGCGCCTCTTCGGTGGCGCGCCGCCCGGCCTCCACCAAGTACGGCATGGCCTCGGTATCGAACAGGCTCACGCGCCGATCCAACTCCGGAAACACCCGCAGCAGCCGCATGCCCCCGGCCTCGGCCGCGTTCAGCCGCGCGTGCATCAGGTTGTTGTTGAGCGATGAGTTGAGCTGCGCCAGCAGGCGCGAAGGGCCGTTCACCACCTTGGGCATGGGCGCGTTAAAGCCCAGCGCGATGACGTAGCGCGCGTCGCTCGCGGCCACCACGGGCAAGGGGTCGGACACATAACCGTCGATCAGCCGCCGCCCGTCCACCATCTTGGGCGCAAACATGAAGGGCATGGCCACGCTGGCGCGAATCGCATCGACCACGCGGCCCTTGTCCAGCACCACGGGCTGGCCGGTGGCCGCTTCGGTGGCGCTGATGCGCAGGGGGATAGGCATGTCTTCGAGCCGCGCGTCGCCAAAGCCTTCTTGCAGGCGTGTCTCGATCAGGCGCGAGTAGCGCAGCGAGAAGTCGGGGTTGAAGCGGCACAGTTTAGGCCACAACATTTGCGGCACCGCCTGCCAACGGCGCTGGCGCGTGAGCTCGGCCGTCCACAGCGAGGTGGACGCGCGAATGGCGTCCGGCACGGGCCGCTCTTCGGCAATCACCGCCGCAAAGATGGCGCCTGCGCTGCAACCCACCACCAGGTCGGGCGCAATACCTTCGCGGCGCAGCACATCGGCCATGCCCAGCGCCGCAATGGCGCGCACGCCGCCACTGCCGAGCACCAGGGCGATCTGGTGACGGTGGCGCATATGGCTGACCAGTAAGGGGTTAAGCATGGGGCGCGCTCCCGGGGTGCGCGTCGGCGCCGGGTACGGGAGGCAATGCGGACAAGGGCATCAGCGGCGCAGGCTGGCTCATCCAGCGCCACAACCGCACCGCCGCCTGCGCGGGCCGGTGGTGACTGGTGGCACGCGCGGTCTGCGCCGCGTGGTGCCGAAGCGAGACTTCGGCATGCACCAGGTTCTCATCCTCTGGGTCGGGGGTCACGCAGAACTGGCAGCGCCGCATCAGCGCCAGCATGCGCCGGTTGTGCGCCAACACGTCGCCATGCAACCAGTGCAGACCGGCTTCACTGGCAGCGCCCATCAACGCCAACATTGCGCGCGTGCCCAGGCCCATGTGGTGCCAGCGGTCGTCCACCATCAGCGCGAACTCGGCGCTGCCGTGCTGTGCATCGGTGTCCAGGTCAGGATCTAGGTCAGTGTCTAAGTGGTAGCGCGCATCGGCCACGACCTGCTCGTGCGCGCCATGCCCCGTGGCAATCACAAACGCCACGTGGCGCTGGTAGTCCACATGCGTCATCTCGGCCAAGCGTGATTCGGTGAGGTGGTGCACCCCGCCATGAAAACGCTGCCCGCGTGCCTCGGGCGAAAGCCGATCCACCAAGTCGCCCAACAGCGGGCCATCTTGCGGCAACACCGGGCGAAGCGTCAGCCGCGTGCCATTGCGAAGCGTCCACACGTCGATTTGCGTGGTCGGGTAACGGCTGATGTGAAACTCTTCAGACGCAGCAGGGTGCGAGGACATGAACGGACTCCCCTTCGGACGAACTCCGGGCTCCCGCCACGCCTTCAGCGCGGGGGGAGAGATGTCATCAGGGTAAGAATCTGTTGTCTGACGAGATACGGTGGCGGTACCTCAATTTGGGTGCGCGACTACCTAAATTTGACTGGCTGGATATTCGACCCTGTCAGGGATCTCGGTGCAGAACTTGAAATGTCGCGGCAGTCGCGAAGCAGACGTTTGTCGCTGCCTAGTGAATGTCTGAGTCGGGCCCGAACCGGCTGTACAGGTTTCCCCAATGCAGTCACTCGAATCTGCTTATGTCTTATCCGGCCCGGAAGGCCGGGCAAAGAGCACTCCGCATTTCATGCATTTCTTTGGACGAAGTGCTGACATTGCACAGGCATTACATCCCCCCAACATTGAAGTGACTAAATCAACGACGATTTCACAGTAGCAATCAACCCATTTCTGGGTTAAGGCAAATCGCGGTCAGGCTGCTTTCTTGCGTCTATGTGGTACTCGTCTGGACAAGACTGTTGGCTTCAATCGACCTCAGAGCTACCGGGCACCGTCCGGCTTTCAATCCAATGCGAGCCCGCTCCATACACTTGGTTGGCGGCATCACAAAGCACTTGCATATCTCTCAAGGACTTTCGCGACAACGGTCGCCAAGCGCCACAGGGGTGAATGCGATGCGCGTAGTTTTCATCGTGCTCGATAGAGGGCAGCCAACAGATGCGGATTTCCTTCATAGCTTGACCTAACAGGCTGCTTGGATCTATAGGAATTGGCGTTAAATGGTTAAGGCAAATTGTTGCGCTTGCAAAGTAGGTGCGCAAGCAAAACAGAAAAGCGGACGCGTCATCCCCCTGCCAGAAGCAGCAGCTAGCATGGGGAGTTGGTGGTCGCAGCAACGGTAGGCGCCTGCGGCGCCTAAGACACGCAGTCCGCCACCAACAGCGAAATCGGAAATAGCGGGAGAAAACTTTCAGTGCGCCCACCCCGTTCTAGCCGTGTGAGGCCACACAAGGAATCGGCGCCGCGCGCTCGACAGGGAGTAGAGCTAGCTTGTCTCGGGGCTTTGCGCCGCTTTCAGCGTTGCCCACCCATCCGATGTGATGGCCAAGACTCTCGCAAATTGGTGTTCCGACGTCGTCGCTGGCAGCAACACTGCTACGTGACCCGATGCACGCAACACCCTCAGCTTGTCTATTTTCGCTGGGTCTTCAATCGTCATAGGCAGAGTCTGATTCGATATCTCGCGTAGCAATTCAAGCGGCATGATTTGTCCCTCCCTCCTGGGGTGACGGGATGTATGTGTTTTGGTTGCGAATACTAACTGGCGGCTGGGAAGAGAGACTTCCGTCCCTAACGTCCCGCAGTCCATTTTTGCTTTAACGAATTTCAATTTTTCGACCAGAGTCCTGTCGTGACGGTGGCGCCAAAAAATGTACTTTCAGAACGCCATTTTCAAACGAGGCTTCTGCGGTGTCTAAATCGACTCCGTCGGGCAACGGGATCGACCGAGAAAACCCGCCATGTGTGCGTTCCGCGTAAAAATACCCATTGGGCTCACCGCCACTCTGGACATTCGAACTACGCTCGCCCTGAATGAGCAAATGGCCATCGTCCACACTGATCCTGACATCTTCCTTGTTTAGCCCGGGAAGGTCGGCATGGATATGAAGCTTTCCGTCCCGCTCAAATACATCGACCTGAGGCACCCACGTCTGTCGCGTGTCTGCTTCACGGTTGCGCCCTAAACCGCGACCTCCGCTCCAAAATCGACCTAGAAGCCGGTCCATGTCATCGTCGATCCGAGCCATCAGCTCAAGCGGACTGTGCACGCTCTGCCAAAGCGACGTTTGCCGATCTGCCGGGCGCCGAGGCAGCTTGATGCCATCTTGCTGTCGATTGTTGGTTGTGTCTTGATATTGGGTATGGCTTTCTTTGCCCCCGTCTTGTTGCTTTGAATCCATGATGCACTCCTTCTGCGGACTATGGATGAGCAAATTTTTTTACAGAAATTTCGCTTCCGCTGTAGGACAAATTTGATTGAAGGTATCTGGCGCAACGAGGAATCGAACCGCCTCATGGACGCGCCCCAACACTGTTACACCGCTTGGAATTTGCCCCACTCCGGGATCAGATCTGTCTTACAGAAGTAGTCTCACACCCCTCTATAAATCGTGAACACACAAATCCCGTGTGCAGCTTATTTACAGAAAGGAGCTGGAGCATGCTTAGTCAAATCGACCCGTTTGCCCCCCGCGAAAATCTCACAGAGCAACGCGACTCGACGTCAACTCAAGCTCTGTTGCGACGTGCGATTCGACACCAAGCGCAGATGTTTCAAGGTCTGCCTGGCGTTGATGTTGCCTTCGCAGGCGCGACCGCGTTTTCGCACGGCGACCTGACGAACAGCGTCGATTTCCAATCGCAAGACTGCCGCGCTGAGGCTGTGCCGCAGTGAGGGCAAACCGTTAACAAACCCACAATTGAGGAGCAATGAAATGGGCTATCGAGACAGTGAAAACAACAATTTTTCCCGCCACGGAACGCGCAGTGATTTCGACGACACGCGCTATGGCGAGCGTTTCCAACGCGAAGGCTACGATCGAGGTGAACCACGTGGCGGCTGGCGTCCAGACTGGGAGGACCGCTCGGACAGAACGGGACCTTATGGTGTCGCGCGCGGATTCGGCGGATATGGCGGCTACGGAGAAAACCGCGGTGATGACTACGGTTACCGTCCCTCATTCGACCAAGAGCGCTTCAACTCCCAAGACCGCTACCAAAATTCAGACCCATACCGCGTTCGCCGGCAGGGAGCGTTCCCTGGTTCCGATCCTTCTGAAGCCGAACTATTTGACCGGCAATCCCGAGCCTATGGCCGCGACGAACCTCGCCGCGACACCTTCGACAACGGTCGCGTCGGTGGTCAGTACTATGGTCGTCAGCAGCACCATGATCCCGACTACAAACAATGGCGGGAAGATCAAATGCGCCGGCTGGACGAGGACTATGACTCGTGGCGCCAAGAGCGATATCAAAAATTCAGCGATGACTTCAACACCTGGCGCTCGTCCAAGAGCCAAGCAGACAGCGCTACAGGCAAGAACCAGTCCACTGCAGCCAACAGTGGCAACAACTCGGCAACGGGAAAAAATAAAGATACAAATTGACCCATAACTTTCCCGTTTGTATCGACCTCGGCCAGACCTACAGGTCTGGCCGCTTAGCCTATGACAGAGTACGGCCGCCTTTACCTTGAGGAATCAACGCGCATAAGTACGGAAGAAACCGTCGTTGTCTCCGAGCAAAATTTCTGTCCCGAGGCATATTCGCCAAATTTAAAAGACTAAAGTGGAGGACTGCACCAAATGTCGGCTTCTGGCCGACTACAGTAGTCCGCACACTTTAGTTGAAAGTCTGCTTTAACTGGCGAATACGCAGTCACCTACGGACGCAAAGGGGCGACCAAATCTGTACGTAAAAAATGCAGCATGCACCGCTACGCCTCAAACCCACCGCCTCACAAACTCCCAAAAACCGACCCCATCCACATCTCATTCAGATCCGGAAACCGCCATTCCGCCGGGTCTTCCCGGCGCACGATCTTGTCGCGGCAGTCGGCGGCCGAAAGGTCGATCAGCTTGGGCATGATGCGTTTTTCTGTCACGGTGGAGTAGAACGCTCGCACGCGCGGGGCCATCAGCGATGAGGCGCTTTGCTCGATGACGATGGCTAGCAGGCCTGAGGCGAGCCGGACCAGAGAGCCGGTAGGAAAGATGCCCACGCTTTTGACAAACGCGTGGAACACTTTCTGGTCGAAGTGGCCGGGTGCCCACTCGGCCATTTTGCGCAGTGACTCCGCGGGGTCCCAACCGGCTTTGTACGGGCGGTTGGAGGTGATGGCGTCGTAGACGTCGCACACAGCACCCATCTTGGCGTAGAGGCTGATCTCTTGGTCTTGCAGACCTTTGGGATAGCCCGAGCCGTCCACTTTCTCGTGGTGGTGCAAACACACATCCAAGGCCACGGGGTCCACACCTTGCGCATCGCGCAGCATGTCATAGCCCAGTTGCGGATGGCCTTTGATGGTTTGGTATTCGGCGTCGGTCAGCTTGCCGGGTTTGTTGAGCACATGCATGGGCATCTTCAGCTTGCCCACATCGTGCAGAAGGCCGGCGACACCTGCCGAATGCACCTGCGCGTTGTTCAGGCCCAGTTGGCGCGCCAGCACCACCATCAAGGCGCATACGGCCACGGAGTGCATGTAGGTGTAGTCGTCTGCACTCTTCAGGCGGGCCAGGCTGATCATGGCCGCGGCATTGCGGGTCACCGAATCAGAAATCTCTGCCACCAAGGTCTTCACCTGTACAGAGTCGATGGCCCTGCCCATACGCGCCTCTTGGAACATGTGGGTCACCGCCTGTTTGGACTGGGCGCAGATCTTCGCGGCTTTGTGGACCTCGCGTGCCAGCGCCACCGGTTCATTGCGGCGCCGGTCGAGGTCGGCCAGTTGCCCCAGTTCGCTTTCGACTTGCACTTCGACCTGCGCTTTGGTGACCGAGGGTGTGCCGGCTGGAACGTCAACACCTTTGGCCACATCGATCCAGACTTCGCGCACGCTGGTGCTGAGGATGCGGTCCAAGTCTTTTTGACTGGTCAACACAAAACCAGAGCGCCAAAAAGGATGCTCTACCCATGCGCCGCAAAACTCCTCTATGTGCATGCCCAATCTGAGTTGTTGGACGCTGATTCGTTTGAGCATGTAGGGGGATCGGCCTGCGATTGCGTTAGAAACATTTGGCTACGCAACCAAATTTATCTGATAACCGTCGGCGCTGAAAGCAAAGAAAGCCCAGATTCGTTGCTTTTGTGATGGATGGTCATCCAAACAAGTGGGCAGGCGTTCTCCGCGTGGCTTGAGTTGTTCAATCATCCACCGGCACCAAACAACGCCTGGCCATGGCGAGCCTTCCACAAGCGGCAAAAGCCGGCCCCTAGAAATCACGCGCCCCACAAGATAGAGCGGCGGCGCCCATTTGGGGCACTGGAGCAGCCTACGCGCTAGCCCGGATCCAGCAAACCCGCATGCCGCGCTTGTGCCACCAACGCCACGCGATGTGACACGCCCACCTTGGCCAGCATGCGCGACACGTGATGTTCAATCGTGCGCTCGGAGCGGGTGAGTTGCTGTGCGATGTAGGCGTTGCTGTGGCCTTCAGACAGCAGGTGCAGGATCTGCAATTCACGCGCACTCAGGCCCATGGGGTTGCTGCGTGCCGCGCTGTAGGGACCACGGCGAATGCCGCGCAAGCCGCGTTGGCGGGCTTCGGCGCGGGCGCGGCTCTCGGCCGGATGGGCACCGATGCCGGCCCACAGCGTGATGGCTTGCTGCACGCCCTCCACACCACCGCCTTGCATGAGGTTGTAGGCCTGCTCATACGGCGCGCCAGCCGTGGCCCAGTAGGCGGCGGCGCTGGCGTGGTCGCCCGCCAGTTCGAACGCGTAAGGCGTGGCGACATTTGCGTAATGCGCCTGCTCGGACTGCGGCAACGCCACACCCAAACGTTGCGCCCCCGTGCGCAGGGCGCCGATGAGCCAGGGGCTGGTTTCAAAGCCGCGTTGTTGCCAGGCATGCTGCAACGTGGCTTGCGCGGCGGGCAAGTCGCCCTGCAGCAACTGCGCCTCAGCCAACGCCACACCGGCAGGCAGCAGGTAGTGCGGACTGAAACCCAGGCTCATGGTGTAGCACTGCTGCAGCAGCGCCAGCCCGCCAGGCGTGCCACTGCGGCTGCGCGCCAGGCCAGCAGCCAGCAGCAGCGGCCACTGCATGGCTGTGGGCGGCCCGTGCAGGCGTGGCAACACCACATCGGCGCGGGCGATGGCTTCGGCATAGCGGCCACGCACCAGCGCCACATTCGCCTGCAGGCCCAGAAAGTAGTGCTGGGTGTAGCCGCTATCGCGCAAGCGCGACAGGGCTTCGGTGCACACGGCCTCGGCGGTGGCCAGCTGGTAGTGACGCAGGCTGGATTCGGCCAGGTGCAGATAGGCAGTGAGTTGCGGCTTGAGCGGGCTGGCCTCATGCAGCTGAGCCAGGCTGTTGCGTAGCCGTGTGGCGCCCTCGTCCATTCCCGCTCGCGACAGCGCGGCGCCGGTGATGGCCAGGGCATGGGTTTCGGACGCGGTGCTCACGTCGGGGTGGAGCTGCCGGCCCAGGGCCATGGCGCGGTCGCCCCAGGTCAGCGCCTGCGCGGTTTGCGAGGCTTCCATGTAGAAGTGGGCGCGCTGGTTGTAGGCCTCGACCAACACGGCCGACGCAGCACGCACATGCAGGCGGCTGGTTTTCAGCAGATGGATGGCTTCGTCTACGCAACGCAACGCGGCGTCGATCTGCCACAGCGCGTGGAACATGTCGGCCAGTTGCTGCAGCGCGCCGGCCAGGCGCTGGGTGTTGCATTCGGCACGCCATAAGCTGATGGCGCGCTCCATGGCGTTCACCGCTTCGGCATTGGGCCCGGCGGTGGCGCACACGGCGCTGGCCCAGCCCTCCAAGATGTGCGCCTGCAGCGCGGGCAAGGCTTGCGCCAAGTACGGCAGCGCAGCGGCGTAATGGGCCACGGCTTCGCTGTGCGCGCCATGGCGGCTGGCATCTTGTGCGGCTTTGGGGGCCAGGGCCAGCACCATGTCCGACAAACCGGCATGCGCCGCGTGGTGCACCAGACGGGCGTTCGACATGTGGGGTTGCTGCAGCAGCAGTTCCAACACCGCCGCGTGCAGCGCGCGTTTGCGTTGTGGCAGCAGCGTCTCTTCTACCGCCAGGCGGGCCAGCTCGTGACGAAAGCGCAGGCCAGCATCGTCTTGCAGCAGCACACCGGCGTGGATGCAGGCGTCTAGCGCATCGGCACGCTGCAAGGCCTTGCCTTTGGTGAACAGATGCCCCAGCAGATCGACTGACGCCGCTCCAGGAACCACGCTCACCAGTTCACACACGCGCCGCGCCATCTCGGGCAAGGCATGCACGTGGGTGAGCACGGCTTCGCGTACCGAGGTCGGCACCAGCACGTTAGGAAAGGCCAGCACTTCAGAGAGGTAAAACGGGTTGCCTTGCGTCAGCTCGTACAAGTGTTCGGGGGTGCGCGGGTCGTGGGTGGCCAACGCGGCCACCGCCGCGGGCGACAGAGGCGGCAGGGTGATCCGGCTGGTGCTGGCCGGCGGTAGCGCGGCCAGGCAGCGTTGCAGGTAGGAGCCGTTGTGGCCCGGCTCGTCACGGTAGGTCAGCACCAACAGCGCAGGCAGGCGCGCCGCGCGGCGGCCCAGCAACTGCACCAGGTCGAGAGTGGCGTGGTCGGCCCAGTGCAGGTCTTCAAACACCAGGAGCGTGGGCTGGCGGCTTTGCAGCAGCAGCGACTGCAGCGCGTCCAGAATGGCGGCGGCCTGGGGCGTGTCTTGCAGCGCCTGGGCCAGAGCAGGCGGGCTCAGCACGGCCATGTCGTACAAGGGGCCGAGCGGGCGCGGGGTGCTGAGCGCCTCGCAGCCACCCCACAACACCTGCAAACCCTGGGACGGGCCGCCTTTCGGGCCTTGCGACAAGGTCGCCGCGCGCACCTGGTGCACAAAAGCGTCCAGCAAACTGCTTTTGCCAATGCCCGGCGCCCCCTCTAGCAACACCGTTTGCCCTTGGCCGTCACGCGTGCGGCTCAACGCCTGGTGCAGTTCGTCCAGCGCGGCGTCGCGTTCGAGCAGGGTGATGGGCATGGGAAAACCGGAGGCTCACTGACCAGGACGCACAGGCCAAGCCTGGGACTGTGCAGCGGAATGATGCTCAGTGTTTGCCCGGGGTGCAAGGTCATCAGACAACCGGCTGACCAATGGCCGCCACGGATGACATGCTTTTGATGCCGTTAACGTAATAGCTGCATACGGCGACAGCTACAAAATGAGTAGTACTTACCGCTAAGCCATGGCGGGATCACAACGTCCCAGCGGATCCAAAATGACTTGCAAGTGCGCCTCAGCCAAGTGCGGACCAATACGGTCGCCCAGGTCGCGCACGGCGGTGAACTGGCCGTCGAGAAAGATAAACGTCAGGCCTTCGGCGATGTTTTGCAGCGCGGCCTCTACCGTGACCAAGCCGTGGCCGCTGGTGTGGTTGCCGTCGAGTTCGTAGGCAAAGCCATCACCCTGCTCGCGCAGCCAGCCCAGGTCGATGACCTTGTGGCGCACGTTGCTGGCGTACACACGCCCTTGGGTGGCAAAGAGGGTGAAGGTTTGAGGAGGATGCTGCTGAACGGCAGCGGCGGCACGGGCCATGGATGGTCTCCTATGGTGTGTAAAACGAAGAGGCAGAGCCGCCATCGTAGGCCGCGCACCCGGCCCGCCATGTAGGAGAAAGCCGCTGATCTGTATTTGCGATGTATGCGTTCTATCGCAGCAACGCCTGTCGCAGCAAGCGCGCGGCACGGTCGCGGATGCGGCCGGGTAAATGCTGTGCGGGTTGCGGACGGCTGCGCGAGGCGCGTGCAGCGCCCAAAAAGTCGTACAGGATGGCGGTGTCGTCGAGCGTGTCTTTTTGATCGCGCTTGTGAAACTCGGGGTGCCATTGCGTGGCGGCAATGTAGCCTTTGTTCAGCCCATCGCGGCGGCGGATGGCTTCGGGCACGCGGTCAGGCAGGCTCCAGGCCTCGACCTGAAAATCGGGCGCAAGGTCTTTGATGCCCTGGTGGTGAATGCTGTTGACGCGCGCACGCTTCACCTCGGGGTAGAGCGAGGCCAGGCGCGTGCTCTGCACGATTTCAATCTCGTGAAAGTTCTGGTCGTAGGTCACCGGGTCGCGGTGGCGCAGCGAGCCCTCCACCTGCGTTTCAATGTCTTGGTAGAGCGTGCCGCCAAAGGCCACGTTGATGAGTTGCAGGCCACGGCAAATGCCGAAGATGGGTTTGCCGGCTTGCGCAAAGGCCTCGACCACCGCCAGATCGTAGAGGTCGCGCACGCGGTCGCCTATCCAGGCGTCTTGCAGGGGTTCTTCGCCATAGGAGCCGGGCCATACGTCAGCGCCGCCGTGCATCACCACACCGTCCAACCACTCGGCGTAGTGGGCGAGTGTGGCGTCACCGCGCGCGGTCTCACCCGTGGGGCACGGCACCATCACCACCATGGCGCCGTACGACATGATCCAGTGCGCGATGGACTGCTCGACATACTGCAGCGTCTTGCCGGTGAACAGCGAACGCGTAGGGTCTGCGTGGGAAAAACAGGCGGACAAACCAATCTTCAGCCGGTGAGCACTCATCTGGAACTTCCCGTGTAGCGTTAACAAACAGTTTAGGGTGAGGCACCCTTTGCTGCAATTGGTTCAGTCAACGTTGTAACGCTGCGTCAAGTTGCGCAACGCCGTCACCATCGCGTCGACCACCGGCGCCCAGTCGCCATTGGTACTTTGACGAAACAGCCGCATCACATGCGGGTACCAGGGAGAGTCGGTGCGGTCATCCAGCCAGCGCCAATCGGTTTGGTAGCGCGGCAGCATCAACCAAACGGGTTTGCCTAAGGCACCAGCAAGGTGGGCCATGGCGGTGTCCACTGCAATCACCAAGTCGAGTTGCACCACCAACGCCGCAGCATCGGCAAAGTCGCGCATCTGCGGGCCGAGGTTCAAAACGGGCAGGCCCGCCGGGGCATGAGCCGCTTCGTCTTCACCTGCGCCTTTTTGCAGGCTGATGAAATGCACACAGTCGATTTGACCTAATGGCGCGAGAAGCGAGAGCGCCGGCAACGAGCGGTCAGCATCGTTCTCGAACAGCGGGTTGCCCTTCCACACCAGGCCGACGCGCAGGCCTTTAGAGGGCAGATATGCAGCCCAGTGCGCCAGCAACGCGGGCTCGGCGTGCAGGTAGGGCAAGGTAACGGGCGTGTCAATGCGCGTGGCCAAGAGATAGGGCAGGCTGAGCGGCGGCACCCAGTAGTCAAAGGGCTGATCGCCGGGCAGGTCCTCGTCGAAAGCGAACACCTCGTCCACCCCCGTCATGCGGCACATCAGCCGTTTCAATGCGGGGTGACACAACAGGCCCACCTTGGCCGCCCCTGCGGCCTTGAGCTGCGCGGCATAACGGCAGAACTGGATCATGTCGCCATGGCCGGCTTCAAAACCGATCAACACACGGCTGCCCTGCAGGGACTCGCCTTGCCAGCGTGGAAAAGGTAGGCGAGCCTCCAATGCTGCGTACCAGTCGCGTGCTTCCATGCCCATCCAGCCCTCGCTCCAGCGGCCTTGGCGCAGGTGCAGCACGCCACGGTTGAACAAGGCTTTTTCGTAAGCGGGGTTCAACTTCAAGGCGCGCTCGTAGCAGGCCTCGGCTTCATCGTCCTGGCGGCGGGCGGCGTAGAGCGCGCCAAGGTTGGACCAAATACCGGGCTGGTCCGGCGCCACACGCAGCGCTTGCGCGTAGACCATCTCGGCTTCATCGAGCCGCTTTTGCCGCGCCAGCAAACCACCCAGATTGAGACATGTCGTGACCAGTGCGGATTGGCCGGGATGCAACGCCAGCGCGCGGAGATAACAAGTTTCAGCCTCGGCATCGTCACCGGCGCTCTCGCGTATCAGGCCGAGATTGACCCATGCTTCGACCATGCCGGGGTCTTGGCCCAGCGCGGCGCGGAAGTGCTGCTCGGCTTGGGCCAATTCGGCGCGCAATTGCTGTTTGGTGTTTTCTGCCTCGGCGCCCGTCATGGCCGAAACACCGGCCGCAAAGGCCGCCTCGCCGGGGGTTGCAGGGGCGTGGCTCATGGGCACAGCAGGCCTCGTCCTACGGCC
This sequence comes from Hydrophilobacter chitinilyticus, assembly GCF_049860745.1. GTDB lineage: Bacteria > Pseudomonadota > Gammaproteobacteria > Burkholderiales > Burkholderiaceae_C > Rhodoferax_B. Next base: position 5,970,193 of record NZ_CP187561.1, read on the forward strand.
AGACGAGCCGGTGTCGGAGCCGTCTGGGTGCGCCTCGCTGGCCGCGCGGCGCTGCGGTTGTTTCTAAGCTGGAGGTACTCAAACTCTAAGGAGTCGGCCATGTTGATCGCGAAAGAAAGAAATGCGTTGTATGAAGCGCATTGTGATGTGTTGGATTCAGAATTCTTTAACCGCCCCACGTGGCGCACTGTAGCGGTGGGCTGTGTGATCGCCTTGGCCGCTTTATCGGCCCGCGCACAAAGCTCGCCCCAGGTGCCATCCAACATGCCGGGAACGGCGGGCATTGATGCCTCAGGCAACACACAGTTGGAACGTAGTGCATGCTTGAACGGCCAAACCCAGCAAGACCAGGCGACCTGCTTGCGCGAGGCCAACAACGCCGCACAAGACAAAAGCCAGGGCAAGCTCACCACCGAAGGCCCTTTGGGCGCCAATGCGGTCAAGCGCTGCGAACCGCTGGCAGCCAATGACCGCGCCGCATGTGAGGCGCGAATTTTGGGACAGGGCAGCACGGCAGGCAGCGTAGCGGGTGGCGGCTTGATTCGCCAGGCCGAAACGGTGGAAGTGCCTCCTGGTGCTTCGTCCATCACGATTCAGCGGCAGACCAACGGCCCGTTGATTGCGGTGCCTCCATCAAAGTAAAAGCGCAAGCGCTGCAGCTTCTCATGGGCATCTCATGAGATTGCTGGCTGCGCTGACTGGCGGCTCCGCAGCTTTATGTTGAACTGCACTTTGACGCGCGGCGACGTGTCAACCACACAGCGGTCACCCAAGCCCACAAAGCCAGGCCCCATACCCACGATGTGGCGCCACCTCCACCGCCGCCACCGCTGCCACTACCGATCGTGGTGGTTGAACTCACGACCGTACTGCTGCTTCCACCGGTGGAGACCACCGTGACGGTACTTTGCGCCGACCGGCCCACGGAATCGGTGACCGTGAGGCTGAAGGTGAAACTTCCCGCCGTGGCGGGCAGCGTGATCGACGCCACGGCCGTGTTGGCGTTTTGAATGGCAACGGCCGCTCCAGACACCTGAGCCCACTGGTAACTGCGCAAGCTACTGCCACTGACGGCCGTGCTCAGGCTGCCGTCGAGTTGCACCGTTGTGCCAACCGGCACGCTGGCGATCGGCGCAATCACAGCCGCTGTGACAGAGCCGCCGATTGCGGCAGCCACCGCCGCTGCACCATCCAGCAAGCCTGCACCGCAGGTGGTGGTGGTGCAATTGCACGCCACATTGCCTGCCGCACTGCACGACGCGGCACCCGGTACCACCACATGAGGACGAGCCGTTTGCTTCAAGAGCAGCACCAGTTGGTCAGGCGTAAGGCTGGGGTTGACTGCCAGCATCAGCGACGCCACGCCTGCCGCCTGAGGCGCCGAAAAGCTGGTGCCCAGGTATTGCGAGTAGCTGTCGGTGGTAGGCCCTTGTGTGCCCAGATTGCCGAGGGAATAGATCGGCTGACTGTTGGTACCACCCGGCGCAATCAGCGCTACCGCCGAGCCGTAATTGGAATACGACGTCTTGCGCCCATCGGCCTGTGCAGCGCCCACTGCAAGCACGCGTTTGCAATCAGCAGGCCTGGAAGGCGCCGCTGACTCATTCCCGGCAGCCACCACCAGCAACGCACCCGCGTTGGTGATTTCATTGATCACATCTTGGTAGGCCGTAGAACAAGCCTGGTCACCGCCAAAGCTCAGGTTGATCACACGGGCGGGGTGGGTGTTAGCGGGCACGCCGCTCACCGACAAGCCCGCCGCCCAGCGCAAGCCATCCAGCAAATCACTGAGCAACGCGCCACACTTGCCCGCCACCCGCACCGGCAGCACAGAGCCCACCCAGTTAAGGCCTGCAATGCCCTGGCTGTTATTGGTGACAGCCGCAATCTGGCCAGTAATAAACGTACCGTGCCATGAGCTGGCCTCGACATCGCACGAACCAAAATGCGCGGGGTCGCTGGTGCGATCGGCTGCGGTGACCCAGTCGCCGGGATCGGTGGCATCGGCGTCACGGCCATTGCCATCGTTGGCATAGGCGGCATCGCTCACAAAGTCATAACCGGGCAACACACGGCCGGTGAGGTCGGGGTGGGTGAAACGCACACCTGTGTCCACCACGGCCACCGTGATGGCGCTACTGCCGGTGGTGGTGTCCCAGGCCAGCGGCATGTTCATGCCGGCAGCCACCACCGTGGGCGACTGCAGGTGCCACTGGCTGCTGTAGCCGGGGTCATTGGGCACGTTCAAACGTTTGATACGCACATCCGGCTCTACCGCCAACACGTCGGGCTGCAGGCGCAAGCGCGCCATCGTGGCCTGCAACTGGCTGCCAGACTCGGCGCTGGCCAGTTGCAGCAAGTGGTGGCCTTGGCTGCCCACACTGCGTTCACCCTGCGGTACCACACCGGCCGCGCGCACGGCATCAATCAAACGCACACGTGCCGCCGCGCTGCTCTCGCGCTGGGCGGAGTCGGAAGCGGACGCAGCCACCTGCGGCTTGAGCTTGATGATCAGCCCTTGCACGGGCTCGGAGTTGGACTGGGCAAACGCGGAGCCAGCCAGTAGCGCCATGGCGCCCAACACAAAAGTAAAACGACGGTTCATGACGCAATTCTCTGGAACTTTGACAATGACAGTGCAGTCAGCCTATATAACGCATCCTGCCACAAGATCGTAAAGCGACGTGCACAGAGATACGCTCTCGATCAGCAGAAGAAAAGGTGAATTCCATGCCTCATCCCACGCCAGATGCTAGTCGCCGACCGTTTCAGCCACCAACGCCAGCGCGCGCACGTTGGCCACTATGGGTGGGCGCCGCGATCGTACTCGCCGCCGCAGGCTTTGGCTGGCAATGGTGGCAAGCGCGCCAGCAACCCGCACCACCACCCATGGCCACTGTGCCCCCAGCGCCACCGCCTGCTGCACCCGCCCCTGAAGTGGCCGCCTCGGGCCCGCAAAACCCGGTGGACACATTGGCTCCACCCGAACAGGGCCTGCCTGCGTTGGCCTCTTCAGACGGCAGAGTCACCGAAGCATTGAACGGCTTGCTTGGCGCTCCCAACGTCAAGAAATTTTTGAGCCTGGAAGGCTTTGTGCGCCGCTTGGTCGCCACGGTGGACAACCTACCGCGCGAACACGCCCCCACGCTGATGTGGCCGGTGCAAAAAACACCGGGCCGCTTTGCCACGCAGGCTGTGGCGGAAACGCAAGTCATCGCGGTGGACAACAGCGCCCGCTACGCGCCCTTTGTGGCGTTTGCAGAGCAGGTCGATCTGGAAAAAGCCGTGGCGCTCTATGCCGGGCTGTATCCGCTGTTCCAGCAAGCGTACGAAGAACTGGGCTACCCAGGCAAATACTTCAACGACCGCTTGGTGGCGGTGATCGACCACTTGCTGCAGGCGCCCGAGCCCACCGCATCGATTCAAGTCAAGCTGGTGGAGGTGAAGGGCGACGTGCCGTCCCAGCAGCCATGGGTGCGCTACGAGTATGTAGACCCGGAGTTGGAAGCACTATCAGCCGGGCAGAAGATAATGGTGCGCATGGGCCACGTACACGAACGGCAGTTGAAGGCACGCTTGACGACGCTGCGAGCGCTACTGGTCAAGGGCAACGTGGGTGGCGCAGCCGCCAAACCCGCTGTGGCCGCTTCCAAGCCCTGAACTGCAAAACGGCTGGCCGCCACTTGCGTGGCGCCAGCCGTTTCTTCGAACCGCTTAAAAATTAAGCGATGACGCGAACCATTTCCAGCGTCTTGTTCGAGTAGCCCCATTCGTTGTCATACCAGCTCACCACCTTCACAAAGGTGCCGTCCAGTGCGATGCCGGCGTCGGCATCAAAAATGGAGGTGCGAGCGTCGCCACGGAAGTCGGTGGCCACCACCTTGTCTTCGGTGTAACCCAGCACGCCCTTCAGCGCGCCTTGGCTCTGGGCCTTCATTTCGGCACAGATTTCGGCGTAGCTGGCTTCGCTGTTCAGCTCCACCGTCAAGTCGATCACCGACACGTCGCTGGTCGGCACGCGGAAGCTCATGCCGGTGAGCTTCTTGTTCAGCTCAGGAATCACCACGCCCACGGCCTTGGCGGCGCCAGTGCTCGAAGGGATGATGTTTTCCAGAATGCCGCGGCCACCGCGCCAGTCTTTGTTGCTCGGGCCGTCCACGGTTTTTTGCGTGGCGGTGGTGGCGTGCACGGTGGTCATCAGGCCGCGCTTGATGCCCCACTTGTCGTTCAGCACCTTGGCCACAGGCGCCAGGCAGTTGGTGGTGCACGAAGCGTTGGAGATGATGCTTTGACCGGCGTAGGTCTTGTCGTTCACGCCAAAAACAAACATCGGAGTGTCGTCCTTGCTGGGCGCGGACATCACAACCTTCTTGGCACCAGCGTCGATGTGCTTTTGCGCGGTTTCCTTGGTCAGGAACAGGCCGGTCGATTCGACCACCACGTCGGCACCGACTTCGTTCCACTTCAGGTTGGCTGGGTCGCGCTCTTGCGTCAGGCGGATCTTCTTGCCGTTGACCACCAGGGCGCCGTTGTCGATCGACACTTCGCCTTCAAAGCGGCCGTGCACCGAGTCGTACTGCAGCATGTAGGCCAGGTAGTCGGGCTCGAGCAGGTCGTTGATGCCCACAATCTCGATGTCCTTGAAGTTCTGCACTGCTGCGCGGAACACCATACGGCCAATACGGCCGAAGCCGTTAATCCCAATCTTGATCGCCATTTTCTTTACTCCAAAGTTAAAAATCGACCGGCGGCGCCATGCTACTGCCGTAGAACGACGCGCTGAATGCTTACCTGTTACTTCGAATTACGCAGGGCTTGTTCGACGGTGTCGGCCACGTTTTCAGGCGTGAAGCCGAAGTGCTTGAACAGCACCGGTGCAGGCGCCGACTCACCGAAGGTGTCAATGCCGACCACGGCCGCACAGCCGTATTTCCACCAGCCGTCGCTGGAGCCCATTTCCACGGCCACGCGCGGCACACCAGCCGGCAGCACGCTGGACTTGTAGGCCACGGATTGGCGGTCAAACGTGGTGGTGCTGGGCATGGAGACCACACGCACGGCAATCTTGCGCTCGGCCAGCAGCTTTTGCGCGGCGATGGCCAGTTGCACTTCAGAACCGGTGGCGATGATCACCGCTTGCGCCTTCTTCTTCAGGCCTGCGTCAGCCGGTTCGGCCAGCACGTAAGCGCCCTTGTTGATAGCGTCCAGGCCCGATGCGTCGGGGGCCACAGCCGAGTCGCCCTTGGCGATGTAGGCGATGTTCTGGCGGCTAAGCAGCAGCGCGGTGGGGCGCTGGTTGTTTTGCAGGGCAACGGTCCAGGCCACTGCCGTTTCAGCCGTATCGGCTGGGCGCCAGACGTCCAGGTTGGGGATCAAACGCAGGCTGGCCGCGTGTTCGATCGACTGGTGGGTTGGGCCGTCTTCGCCCAGCCCGATGGAGTCGTGGGTGAACACGTGGATCACGCGGATCTTCATCAGCGCGGCCATACGAATGGCGTTGCGGCTGTAGTCGCTGAACGTCAGGAACGTGCCGCCGTAGGGAATGAAGCCGCCGTGCAGCGCCACGCCGTTCATGATGGCGGCCATGCCGAATTCGCGCACGCCGTAGTTGATGTGGCGACCGCCAACCAGGTTGCCGTTGGCATCAGCGGTTTGCACCACGTCGCCTTCGCGGTCGAAGCGCAGCGCAGGCGTGCTCTTGGTGTTGGTGAGGTTGGAGCCGGTCAAATCGGCCGAGCCACCCAGCAGTTCGGGCAATGCAGCGGTGAACGATTCGAGGGCCAGTTGCGATGCCTTGCGCGAGGCCACGGTCTCGGCCTTGGTGTGGGCCGCGACCACGGTGTCGACGGCGGTTTGCACAAAGTTCTTTGGCAGATCGCCCTTGATGCGGCGCAGCAGTTCTTTGGCCAGCTCGGGGTAGGCGGCCTTGTAAGCGGCAAACTTTTCGTCCCAGGCGGCTTCGGCGGACTTGCCAGCAGCGGTAGCGTCCCAGTCTTGCACCACTTCTGCGGGGATTTCGAAGGGCGCGTAAGGCCAGTCCAGCGCTTCACGCGTGAGCTTGATTTCTTCAGCGCCGAGTGCTTCGCCATGCGCCTTGGCCGTGCCAGCGCGGTTGGGCGAGCCCAGGCCGATGGTGGTCTTGCAGATGATCAGCGTGGGCTTGTCGGTAGAGGCCTTGGCTTGATCCAAAGCGGTGGACACGGCTTCGACGTCGTTGCCATCGATCGGGCCAATCACTTTCCAGCCGTAGGCGGTGAAGCGCAGCGCGGTGTTGTCCACAAACCATGGGGCCACTTGGCCGTCGATGGAAATGCCGTTGTCGTCGTACAGGGCGATCAGCTTGTTCAGCTTCCAGGCGCCAGCCAGGGCGGCGGCTTCGTGGCTGATGCCTTCCATCAGGCAACCGTCGCCCAGGAAAGCGTAGGTGTGGTGGTTCACCACGTCGTGCACCACTTCAGCGCCTTCAGGCATGGTGGCCACACGGTTGAATTCTTTGGCGAGCAGCTTTTCAGCCAGCGCAAAACCCACGGCATTGGTGATGCCTTGGCCCAGCGGGCCGGTGGTGGTTTCCACACCGGGGGTGATGCCGAACTCGGGGTGGCCAGCGGTCTTGCTGTGCAATTGGCGGAAGTTCTTCAACTCGGCCATGGGCAGCTTGTAACCGGTGAGGTTCAGCAACGAGTAGATTAGCATCGACGCGTGGCCGTTGGACAACACGAAGCGGTCACGGTCAGCCCAGTGCGGGTTCTTCGGGTTGTGCTTGAGGTGACGGCTCCACAAGGCGACGGCCATCTCAGCCATGCCCATGGGGGCGCCGGGGTGACCGGAATTGGCTTGTTGTACGGCGTCCATTGCGAGTGCGCGGATCGCATTCGCCATCATTCGAGTATTGGCCATCAGGGCTGCTCCGGGTGTGTGCGGGGGTCGGGAAAGCCCGCATTTTAGCGGCGCAGCCTCCGGCCCCGCGACCCGCGCGGTTTACGCACCTCACATGCTCTACAGTGGAGGCTTCATGCAAGGCCTCCATCTCACCGCCGACCTCTCCGATTGCCGCTGCGACCCCGCTTGGCTTACCGAGGCCGCCCGGCTCGGCGCCTACTGTCGCAGCGCTGTAGCCGACGTAGGCCTGCAAGCGGTGGGCGAGCTATTCCACACCTTTGCACCCACCGAGGCGGGCCCTGCCGGCGTGACCGCCACAATCCTCTTGGCCGAGTCGCACCTGTGCGTTCACACCTGGCCCGAACTTGGCGCTGTGACGCTCGACGTCTACGTGTGCAACTTCGGCGGCGACCATTCGGCCCGCGCCACGGCCTTGATGCAACGCATGCAAGACCTGTTCCAACCCGGCCACGTGCAAGCCCACCGGCTGCTGCGTGGCCAGCCCGTTTCTGTTTCTGAACCTTCATGACGCTCAAAGCCCTGATCCTGGCTGCCGGCCGTGGCGAACGTATGCGCCCGCTGACCGACAGCACACCCAAACCCCTGTTGCCCGTGCACGGCAAACCGCTGATCGAATGGCACCTGGAGGCGCTGGCGCGCGCCGGTGTGCGCGACGTCGTCATCAACACCGCCTGGCTGGAAGAGCAAATTCCCGCCACGCTGGGGAACGGCGCACGCTGGGGCCTGGACATCCACTACTCGATGGAAGGCCGCGACCACGGGGGCGCGCTGGAAACAGCCGGCGGCATCGCCAAGGCGCTGCCCCTGCTGGGCGACAACTTTTGGCTGGTGTCGGGCGACATCTACGCGCCGCAATTTCGCTTTGACCCGCTGGCTGCAGCAGCCTTCGAAGACAGCGACCGGCTCGCCCATTTGTGGCTGGTGCCGAACCCGCCCTACCACCCCAAAGGCGACTTCGGCATCGGTGCCGACGGCCTGGGCCTGGCCGATGGCCCCGGCCCGGACGGTGTGCGCTGGACTTACAGCAACCTCGCGCTGGTGCGTAGCGCTCTGTGCGAAGCCGTGCCCGTGGGGAAGAAAGTCCCCCTCGGCCCGTTGCTTTTTGAAGGCATGCGCCAGCGCAAAATCGGTGTGGAGGCTTATAAAGGAGCTTGGCACAACGTTGGCACGCCCGAACAACTCGACCATCTGAACAGCCTCACACCCACCTGATCACCATGACCACCGACCTCAAGAACATCTACGCCGATCGCCGCGCCAAACTCGCCGCCCAACTCGGCGCTGACGGCATCGCCATCATCCCCACCGCGCCCGAGCAACAGCGCAACCGCGACAGCGATTTCCTGTTCCGCCACGACAGTTATTTCTACTACCTCACCGGCTTCACCGAGCCCAATGCCTGGCTGGTGCTGACGAGCGAGGGTGAGGCCACGCTGTTCTGCGCGCCCAAAGACCTGGAGCGCGAAATCTGGGACGGCTACCGCCTTGGCCCCGACGCCGCCCCTGCAGCGCTGGCCGTGCAAGCCGCCCACTCGGTGGCCGACCTCGACACCCAGCTCCCACGCATGCTGGAAAACCGCAACACCGTGTGGACGCCATTCGCCACGCACAAGGGACTGGAAGCGCGCATCGACAACTGGCTGAGCCGCGTGCGTGCCCGCGTGCGCTACGGTGCCCTGTGCCCCGAAACCCAGCGCGACCTGTGCGGCGTGTTGGACGAAATGCGCCTGGTGAAAGACGCGCACGAACAAGACATCATGCGCCGCGCCTCCACCATCAGCGCCGGTGCCCACGTGCGCGCCATGCAGCTGTCGGCCCGCATGCTGCGCGCCGGTGAAGACGTGCGCGAATACCACCTCGACGCCGAGTTGCTGCACGAGTTCCGCCGCCACGGTTCGCAATACCCGGCCTACGGCTCCATCGTCGCCGCCGGTGCCAACGCCTGCGTACTGCACTACCGCGCCGACGCCGCCCCCGTGCGCAATGGCGAACTGGTGTTGATCGACGCCGGCTGTGAGTTGGACGGCTACGCCAGCGACATCACCCGCACCTTCCCCGCCAACGGCAAGTTCACCGGCCCGCAACGCGCGCTATACGACCTGGTGCTCGCCAGCCAAGACGCTGCGGTGGCCGCCACCCGCGCCGGCGCCCGCTTCAACGACCCGCACGACGCCACCGTCAAAGTGCTGGCGCAAGGCATGCTCGACGTCGGCCTGCTCGACAAAAACAAACACGGCACCGCCGATGACGTGATCGCCAGCCGCGCCTACTTCGCCTACTACATGCACCGCACCGGCCACTGGCTCGGCATGGACGTGCACGACTGCGGCAGCTACGTCGAGCCCACCGAAGTCGGCAAAACCAGCGAACGCAAAGACCCGCTGAGTGGGGAGACCATCACCAACCGCCCCAGCCGCATCCTGCACCCCGGCATGGTGCTGACCATCGAGCCCGGCCTGTATGTGCGCCCCAGCGCAGATGCGCCCGAGCAGTTCCACAACATCGGCATTCGGATCGAGGATGACGCGATCGTGACTGCAACCGGCTGTGAACTGATCACGCGCGGCGTGCCGGTGAAGGCGGATGAGATTGAGGCGTTGATGCGGGGGTGAGCGCGGTCGTTGTTTCTAGCTACGAGTACTCATTTGGATGCTTTAGTTTTACAAACTTTGGAGTCTCGCGAGAGAAGAGACTAAAGACCTAGTGCTGCTTTTTTTGATTGAGAGGCTAAAAACACTCCAGTATTTGGACTACCAATTACCTTCAAGGATAGAACTCTGATGACCACCAGCGGGCTCGCATTTATCGTCTCCCACATCTCGGTCTCTGGCGGTTTGCCAGTAGAAATCATCGATCAACACACATTCCGTGCAGCGACTGATCCAGAGATTGAGCAGATAAAGCGTGTCCTAGAAATGTCTGTGCCACGTGACACCAACACTTGGGTACCATACGAAAAAGTGGTCAAGACGGAGTATCAAACCGACGGTAGCCGTGCTTCCCACTTTGAAGAACTCCCACGAGATCAATGGAAGTACTGGGTGATCGCGTTCAACGGCCCAAACAGCTTGCTTCATGAAATAGAACTGGTCGCACAGATTCTTCCGTTCAGCTTCGATATCGGGTTCGTACTGTTCTATGGACTCCCAAATCAGCAAGGAGAATTTCTCGCGAGGCAGACCATGCCGTTTCACATAATCGAGCGACACGGGAGGTTCGAGCAATTTCGGGAAAATGCATCGATCGCAACACGCGATCAGATAGCCTGCCTTGGCATGTGGTTTGATATGTACCGGCAACTGCCCGAGGACTTTTCGTTTGTACGAGCAGCGCTCAATAATTTTGGAGAGCTACGTCGAATACCTTCGACGTCCGATCTGGCTGTGGTGGGCCTATTTTCTATTATCGAATCCTTAATTACGCATGCACCACGTCTAACAGAGACTCTTGACTCGATAAATCATCAAATTACTAGCAAGATCATTTTGCTTCGCAAACGTTATTCGCGAGCAGTTACCCCAGACAGCTACTTCGCGCATGCGTCGGAAGAAAATATCTGGAAGAAGCTCTATAGCTACCGCAGTTCAGTTGCTCATGGATCGCCAGTTTCGGTAGAAAAATCCGAGTTTCAAGTGCTCAAAAACAGGCAAGCCGTGATCAACTTCTTGCAAGACAACGTCAAAGAACTGCTGCATCTGGGTTTAAAAGAGCCTGAGTTTTTGTTTGACCTTCGGCGTTGCTGAAGCATTGTCACTCGCACCACGACACAAACCAGTGAGGTCAGACGTCTCGAAGCGATAACCCCGAACCTTGGACCACTATTGGCCGAATTGATCCTGTGCCAGCCAGGGGTTTATTTCGACTGCAGGAAGTTCTCTCTAGCCACAACAGAATCAGCGCGTTGTCATCTACATTGTTCAGCTTGCGGCTTCTCGATAACGACACGTATTTGGAGCTTTCTAAGGTGTGTTAGACACCGAAGTAGCTCAAGCCAACAATTTAAGTACCTCTTTCGCCACCGCCACCGAACTCGCCGGGTTCTGCCCCGTCACCAGGTTGCCATCGACCACCGCATAGGGCTGCCAATCAGCCACCTTACTGTAGTTGCCCCCCAGACGCTTGAGTTCGTCTTCCACCAGGAACGGCACCACCTTCGTCAGTTGTACGGCCTCCTCTTCGCCGTTGGTGAAGCCGGTGACGTTTTTGCCGGCCACCAAGGGCTGGCCGTCTTGGCGGCGCGGGCGGCGCAGTACGCCGGGGCCGTGGCAGACGGCTGCAACGGGTTTGCCGGCGGTGTACATCGCTTCGATCAACGCGATGGAGGCGGGGTCTTCGGCCAGGTCCCACAGGGGGCCGTGGCCGCCGACGTAGAACACGGCGTTATATTCCGCCGGTTGAATGGTTTGCAGCTTCACCGTATTGCCCAAGGCGGCTTGCGCGGCGCTGTCTTTGCGGAAGCGGGCTGTGTCTTCGGTTTGGCTGGAGGGCTCGTCGCTCTTGGGGTCTAGCGGCGGTTGGCCGCCCAGCGGCGAAGCCAGGCTGACTTTGGCGCCTGCGTCCAGAAACGCGTAGTAGGGGGCGGCAAACTCTTCAAGCCAGAAACCGGTTTTCTTGCCGGTGTCGCCCAACTGGTCGTGGGAGGTAAGGATCATCAACACGTGCATGGCGTATCTCCTGGATGGACTAGCTGCATGCACCGCGCCAGGATGACGCAATGCACGCAGCTTGGCCGCACAGTATGAACCCGCCAAGCCGCATTGGCAGCGGGTTTAACGCGGCTTACTTCGCTTTGAGGAAATCGCCTACTTCCAGCAAAATCAGCTCGTTGTCATCCGCCTTGTTCGGCTCGCGGCTGCTGGAGAACGGCAGGTTGTTGTCGTTGCCCACCACGATGTGCGTGGCGTCGACCACGTCGACGTTTTCAATCGTGAAGAATGGGAACTGCAACACACCGTTCGTCAGTGGCTTGCGTGCCAGTTTTTGCGGGTCGGCAATGTTCAGCAGGTCGATGTAGCCGATCTTGCGCACCGGGCCGCCCACATTGGCTTCGGTCATTTCGATCTTGTAGACGCGCTTGAACTTGGGCAGGTCGTGGAAGCAGTCGGTGCGCTTTTCGCCGGCGGGGCAGGCCTTGTCGGGCGTGCCTTCGCCGTTGTCGCGCTCGATGATCAGGCCGGTGGTGTCGTCGATCATGTTGAAGTCGCCGATGGCGTTGCCGTTGGCTTCCAGCGGGTACATCCACGAGCGGCCGCTCCACTTGCCGGCCTTCACGTCGAACTCGAGTACGCGCAGGGCTTCCGTGCCATTCACACGCTCGTAGTCCTTGGCATCGGCCTTCCAAACGGGGCCTTCCAGCAGGGCGTAGAGTTTGCTGCCGTCTTTCGACGCGGCCATGCCTTCAAAACCCTTGGAGCGTTTGATTTCAAACTTCACCTCGCCGCCGGGCACGCCGGGCGTGGTCACGGCGGGATGGTCGGGCGAGCGCACCACTTTGCCGTCCACCAGGGTTTCATACACGGCCAGCACGCGGCCCTTCAAGTCGGCCTTGATCAGGTAGGGGCCAAACTCGTCGCCGATCCATAGTGCGCCGTCGGCGAACTGGAAGCTTTCGGTGTCGAAATCAGAGCCGGTGAGGTAACGCTCTTTCGTGCCTTCGTGGACGATGCGGAACGGCACCTTCTTGTCGGGGTCGTGCAGGAAGATGGTGTTCAAACGGTGAAAGGCGCCGCTCTTGAAGTCAACCTTGTAGTGGTTCAGGTAGAGCATGAAGTCGGGCGAGTTGGCTTTGGAGCCGGCGCCGTTGTCGGTCAGGATCCAGAAGCTGCCGTCGGGCATCTTCTTGATGCCGGAGTGGCCTTGCAAAGGCTGGCCGTCAAACGGCACGCCCACACCCGTGGGGCGGCCGGCCGACAGGCCCATCACCGCGCCGAGTTTTTCTTCGCGCGCACCATTGGTGAACTTGCCGCTGTGCTTGAGGTCTTCTGGCGCATCCTTGGGCGCAGGCACATACGACTGCGCGGGCAACACGGCGTGGCCAGCCAGCGTGGCGGGAAAAACAGTCTGGGCCTGGGCGATACCAGCGGCCAGCACAGCACCAGCCAACAACGCCAAACGGAAAGGCATGGCAAAACGACGGGAAGTCACAAACATGGATGGGTTTCCTGAAATGAAATGAACCGAATGCATAGCAACGGAAGACTGCGCCAGCTTCTGGCGCGAGACAGATCGGCGGCGCCCAGCATCGTGACGGCTACGCATGACAACGCCGTGACGAGATGCGCGTTATGGATACAACGTTTGTGACAACAGACATAATCAACGCCACGCGCAGACCGCCTGCGCAGGCTCTTCCACCTTGCCTCCTGCCGCGCAGATGCCCGCCCACTTCATTTCTACCGACTACAACCTCTGGGTTGTCGCGCTTTCCTTTGCCATCGCCACGTTCGCCTCGTTCGTGGCACTGGACATGGCGCAACGCGTGCGCACGCCCGACAAATCCATGGCACGTGGCTGGTGGATTGCAGGCTCGCTGGCCATGGGCACCGGCATCTGGTCGATGCACTTCATTGGCATGCTGGCCATCTCATTGCCGTTTGTGGTGGGCTTTGGCTATGTGATCACGGGCTTGTCATGGTTGGCAGCGGTGCTGGTGTCGGCCATTGCACTGCACACCGCCAGCCGCGCCCGCTTGACCCCGCTGCGCCTGGCGGTCGGTGCGTTCACCATGGGCGCAGGCATTTGCATCATGCATTACAGCGGCATGCTGGCGATGGACATGGCGCCGGGCATCCACTGGTCGGCCGCGTGGATGGCGGTGTCGGTCGCCATTGCCGTGGTGGCCTCAGCGGCGGCGCTGGTGATCTTCTTTGGGCTGCGCAAACTGCACGGCCAAGCGGCACGCTGGGGGCAGTTTGCGGCAGCGCTGGTGATGGGCGCGGCGATCTGCGGCATGCACTACTCAGGCATGGCGGCAGCCAACTTTGCGCAAGGTTCGGTCTGCCTCAGCGCCGACCAGTTGCGCGGCGACAGCCTGGGTGTGCTGGTGACCATGGCCACGTTGGTGCTGCTGGGCCTGACCATGTTCACGTCGGCGCTGGACGCGCGCATGCAGGCGCGCGCCAACGACCTCGCCAAGTCGTTGCAAACCGCCAACTCCGAGCTGCAGCAGTTGGCGTTTCGGGATGCGCTCACCGGTCTGCCCAACCGTTTGTTGTTCGACGACCGCGTCAACGTGGCGGTAGAGCGCAGTTCGCGCGACGGCTCGCGGCTGGCGGTGCTGTTTGTCGATCTGGACGGCTTCAAACCGGTCAATGATTCATTTGGCCACCGCTTCGGCGATGAGGTGCTGTGTGAAATGGCGCGCCGCCTGGCCGCACAGGCCCGCGCCACCGACACCGTGGCGCGCGTGGGTGGTGATGAATTTGTGCTGCTGCTCGAAGGCAACCCCGACACCACGGCCGCCGCACAGATCGCCCAGCGCATTCTGGACGCCATCACCCAGCCGATGGTGGGCAGTGCACACGAAGTGCGGCTGTCGTGCTCCATCGGCATTGCAATGTTCCCGTCTGATGGGCCACGCGACCAGTTGTTGGCCCATGCCGATGCGGCCATGTATTCCGCCAAGCGCGGCGGTGGCACCAGCTATGCCTTCTTCGAGCTGCACATGAACGCCGGTGTGCGCGAGCAGATCGAACTGCAGCGTGACCTGCGCTTGGCCTTGGACCGCGGCGAGCTGGAGTTGCACTACCAACCCAAGGTCAGTTCCGCGCGCAACGTGATCACCGGTGTGGAAGCCCTGGCCCGCTGGAACCACCCCACGCGCGGCATGGTGGGCCCGATGGTGTTCATTCCCGTGGCCGAGCGTTTTGGCCTGATCATCGCGCTGGGCAACTGGGTGATCGACGAAGCCTGCCGCCAGGTGGCGCAGTGGCGCGATGAAGGTCTGCGCATCCGTGTGGCGATCAACCTGTCGGTATACCAATTGCGGCAGGACGATCTGGTGATGCATGTCGAGAAGACCCTGCGCAAGCACCAGTTGGATCCCACGCAGTTGATCTTCGAAGTGACCGAATCGGTGGCCATGGAAGACACCGAAGGTACGCTACGCACCTTCGAGCGGCTGGGCGAGATTGGCGTCAAACTGTCGATCGACGACTTTGGCACCGGCTACTCCAGCCTGTCGTACTTGCGGCAGTTGCAGGTGAGCCAATTGAAGATTGACCAGTCGTTTGTGCGCGACCTGGAGCACAGCGCCGACGCGCGCGCCATCGTGCAGGCGGTGGTGGGCCTGGCCCACGCGTTGAACCTGAGCGTGGTGGCCGAGGGCGTGGAAACGGCCGCGCAGCGCGACGTGTTGACCGCCTTCAAGTGCGACGAATTACAGGGCTATCTGTACGCCAAACCCATGAGCGCTGAAAGCATGAGGCAATGGGCACGCGACCTCAACCCGCCAGCCAACGTGCAGTTCGGCAATTCGACCTTCATGAATCTGTAGCAGCAGCCTTGGCCTTCAAACGGCGCTGCCCGCGCGGTGCCCCCAGGTGAAGGCTTCTTCGAAAACCGAATACGCTGACAGGTCGCTGTGCGCGAACTGCAGCCGCTCCCACGGCGCAGGTTGCGCTTGACGCAAAGCCGCAAGCGCTGCGCTGCTGCGCAAGCCGGGCACGGGTGTGGCCATGGCGTGGCCGTAACGCATGATGTCCATGCGTGTGGCCTTGGCAGCCAGGTCAGGGTGCGGCACGGCCAGCTCCGCCAGGATGGCATTGCGCCAGGTGGTCCACGGCTGCTCCAACAGTGCGCGGCGGCGGTTGGGGTCTAGGCCCAATGCACGGTAGCAGGTGAGCACAGTTGGTCCGGCCACGCTGCGCAGGCTTTGGTGCATGGCGTCGACATAGCCCAGGCTTTCGCTGCCGGGTTGAGCGTCATAGACCACGTTGTCCCAACTGGGCGCGGCGCCGGGCCGGTCATCCAGCGCAGCGCCCACATGCACGTTCGCCACCAGCCAGGGGGCATAGCGCATTTGTGCAGCGGCCTCGACCAACGCTGGTGGCGGGTTTTGCAGCACACGCGCGGCGATGAACAACGGTAGCGCCACGATGCAGCGCTCGGCCTGCCAGCGCTGCATGCGCTGGGCGGCGACATCCAATACGTCGACCTCCACATGGTGCTTTTCAACGGCGATGCGCGTGACCACCTGGCCGGTGATGACGCGCGCGCCCAACGGTGCCGCCAGGTGTTGGCTGAGCCAGCCGTTGCCTTCGGGCCAGGTGAGCACGCCATTGGTTTCAGTGTCGTCTACCGCTTCGCCACCGGTGAGTGCGCGAAAGCCGTGGCGGCTGGCGAAGTAATGCAGGCCGGCCCAGGCGGAGACGCTGGCGGTGCCGGCGCCGTAGTCGTCGCGGCAGCAGTAGTCGAGGTACCAGCGCAGGTGTTCGTCGGTCAGTTGGTGCTCAACCAGCCACGCTTCAAATGTCATAGCATCTTGCGCTTGCTGTTCGGGCGTGAGCGGCCGGTTCGTCATGGGCATGGCGAAAGCGGCGGTGTGCACGGCAGCAGCCACCAGCATGGCAAACTTTTCGTACTGCACCAGAGTCTCGGGGCCCACGCCGTGCAGCGGCAGCAGGCCGTCTTGCCATTCGCCGTGGAAGAACAAACGCTCTTGCGGGCTATGGCACAGGTGGCGTTCGTCGTACACCCAGCGCCCCGCCACGCGTTGGCGCAGGCCTAGTTCTTCCAGCAGGTTTTGCACGTCCGGCGCGGCAGGGCCGGGCACGGGCAAGTAGTGCGCGCCAAGTGGGCAGGCAATGCCACCGACCTGGCCACCCCGACTGTTGCCGCCGGCGCGGTCTTCCAGTTCCAATAGCGCAAAGTCTTCGATGCCGCGCAGCCGCAAGGCACGCGCGGCAGCCAACCCAGCAACACCGCCGCCGACGATCAACACCCGGGTGCGTTGCACCGTGGTGCCCGCAGAAGGTGATGCGGACGTGTGGTTGCGCAGCGCATCGCGCAAGGCGTGGCCGCGCACCATCGCTTGGCCGATAAAGCCGCCGTCGATTTCAGCGGAGCGTTGGCAACCCGCCAAACCTGCAGCAGTGACAGCCGATGCAGCGGAAGCCGCAGCCAGAAAACCACGCCGACCTAGCAAGGGCGCACGAGAAGACAACGTTAGTCAGCCCAGCGGCTGCGGATTTCCAGCAACTGCGGCAGCAGGGCGGCAAACAGTGGCGTCAAGGTGGGGTCGAAGTGTTTGCCACTTTGCTCCACGATGTAGGCCATGGCGGCCTCGGGCGCCCAGGGCTCTTTGTAGGGGCGGCGCGTGGTCAGGGCGTCAAACACATCGGCGATGGCGATGATGCGCGACTCCAGCGGAATGGCCTCGCCGGCCAAGCCTTGCGGGTAACCATTGCCGTCCCATTTTTCGTGGTGTGTGTGGGCGATGGTGCTGGCCATGCGCAGCAAGCCGGTGGGGTTGTCCAGTCCCAGAATTTCAGCGCCGATGCGGGGATGTTGGCGCATCACATCCCACTCGTCCGCATCCAGCGGGCCGGGCTTGCGCAGCACCGCATCGGGAATGCCGATCTTGCCAATGTCGTGCATGGGCGCGGCGATCAGCAACTCTTCCGCCCAGGCCGGCGACGCCCCCGCAGCCAGCGCCAGCAGCTTGGCGTAGTGGCTCATGCGGATCACGTGCATGCCGGTCTCATTGTCTTTGTACTCAGCCGCTCGCCCCAGGCGCTGCACGATTTGCAGGCGCGACTCACGCAGCTCGTCCACACGCACCAACGACAAGTGGGTGCGCACGCGTGCACGCACCACGGCCGCGCTGATGGGCTTGGTGATGTAGTCCACACCGCCCGCGTCAAAACCCTCGGCCTCGTCCTGGCTGTCGGACAAGGCAGTCACGAAGATCACCGGAATAGCCGCCGTCACCGGGTCAGCCTTCAAGGCGCGGCACACCGCATAACCGTTGGTCTGCGGCATCATGATGTCGAGCAGGATGAGGTCGGGGCGTTGCTCTTTGGCAAGCTGCAGGGCGCGCGCACCGTCTGTGGCAAACAGCAACCGGTAGTCGGCACCCAGTACTTGGCGCAGCACCTGCAGGTTGGTGGGTTCGTCGTCCACCAGAAGCAAGCGCTGGCGCTCGTCTGGAAGCGTGCTCATGTCGTCAATTCCTTGCGGTCTGCAGACCAATGGGCGCGTAGCTGCACGAGCAGTTGTTGCGCCTGGTCAAAGTTAAAAGTGTCGAGCGCTTCGCGCAAGGGCTCCAGGCAGAGGGCAGGCAAGTGGGTTTCCAGCGCTTGCAGCGAGGTGTCCACCAATTCACCACGCGTCAATGCCTGGGCCATGTCGTCCATCGCCCGCAGCACGTCGACGCGCTGGGCATCGGTCAGCACCACGGTGGCCTCGGCCTCCGCCGTCACAGCGGGTGCCACCGCAGGCGATTGTGCGGGGTCTATGCTTTGCTGCACGGCGAGCAGCAGTTCAGGCAAGTCGAAGATCTGGTCTTGCATGGCCGGCACATCCACCGCCGCCGCTGCGGCTTCCAATTTTTCAGCACAGTCTTGCAGCGGCCCCAACGCCAGGTTGCCGGCCACGCCGCGTACGCGGTGCGCCACTGCGCGCAGGCGTTGCCAATCGCGCTTGTCGTGTAGCGACTGCAATTGCTCGGGCAGGCTCACGTGTTCGCGCATGAAGCGTTCAATGGCTTCGCGCAGCAGCGACTCCTGCGCCCACAGACGCACGCCGCGGTTCCAGTCGATGGGCGGCACGGGCTTCTTGCTGGCCGCCTTGTTGCTGGTGATCGACGCCAAGGTGGCGGGGCGGGTCTCGGGGTCGTCAATCGCTTTGGTGCGGATGCCTAGCACCCGCGCCATCTCCAGCTGCAGGCGCCCCGGCTCCAGCGGCTTGCTGGCGAAGCCGTCCATGCCGGCAGCCAGCGCGTTGCGCCGGTCTTGCTCCATCACGCTGGCCGACAACGCGATGATGGGCACACGCTTCAAGCCGTGGGTTTGCTCATAGGCGCGGATACGGCGCGTGGCCTCCAGGCCATCGACCTCGGGCATTTGCAAGTCCATCAGCACGATGTCGAACTTCTCTGCCATGAAGGCTTCCACCGCCAGCGCGCCGTCTTCCGCCAGCGTGACGGTGTGGTGGCCGCGCGCCAGGTGGATTTGCAGCAGCTCCAGGTTGTGCGGCACGTCGTCCACCGCCAGCACGTGCAGGTTGGGCAGGTAGGTGCGTGCGGTGGGGCTTTGGTTCACCTTGGCGATTTCTTGCGCCAGCGGCATGGCCAGGCGCACGCGGAAGGTGCTGCCCTGGCCGACCACGCTGGTGGCTTCAATCGAGCCGCCCATCAACTCGGCCAACTGGCGCGAGATGGTGGTGCCCAGGCCGGTGCCGCCGTATTGCCGCGTGGTCGACACATCAGCCTGCGCAAACGGGTCGAAGATGCGTTCCAGGCTCGCAGCTTCAATGCCGATGCCGGTGTCGATGACTTCCAGCACCGTCACGGCTTCGACATAACCGACGCGCAACGTCACGCTACCGCTCTGCGTGAACTTGATGGCGTTGCCCAGCAGGTTCAGCAAAATTTGCTGCACACGCATGGCGTCGGAGCGGAACGCGCCAGGCACATCTGCAGGGTAGTCGACGACCAGCTCCAGGCCCTTCTTGGCGGCGGTGATGCGCAGCGAAGATTGGATCTGGTCGCACAGTTCGCGCAGCGAGAAGTCGTCAATCTCCAGCTCTACAGCGCCCTTCTCCAGCTTGGCGGTGTCGAGAATGTCGTTCAGCAAGCGCAGCATGGAGCGCGAGGCGTAGTGCACCGTGCCCAGGTGGCGGCGTTGTGTGGGGTCAAGCTGCGTGTCGAGCAGCGCCTCGGTGAAGCCGATGATGGCGTTCATCGGCGTGCGGATTTCGTGGCTCATGTTGGCCAGGAAGGTGCCGCGTGCGGCGGCGGCCGATTCAGCGCGCTCTTTGGCGCCGCGCAGCTCGACTTCCATGGCGCGGCGTTGGCTCAGGTCGGTGGCGAACTTCACCACCTTGAAGGGTTTGCCTTCGGCGTCGAAGATCGGGTTGTAGGTGGCCTGAATCCACACTTCGCGCCCGCCTTTGCCCAGGCGCAAATACTCGTCGGCCAAGAACTGGCCACGCGACAGGCGATCCCAGAAGGCGCGGTAGGCGGCGTGTTGCACGTACTCGGGTGTACAGAACAAGCTGTGGTGCTGGCCCTGGATTTCGGCCAGGGTGTAGCCCATCAAGTCCAAGTAGTTTTGGTTGGCGGTGAGCACACGGCCTTGAAGGTCGAACTCGATCACCGACAGCGCGCGGCTGATGGCATTGACCGTGCCCTCAAACTCGGCATTGCGCGCTTTGGCGGCGGTGTTGTCGATCATCACCCCGTCGATCCACTGCGGCTTGCCGGCCGCGTCGCTCTCGCCGCCCCGGCCGCTTTCGGTGATCCAGCGCATTTGCCCACTGCGGTGGAACAGGCGGTACTCGACGTTGTAAGGCTCACCCAGTGCCAGTGCGTCGGAGATCACCTGCGTGACGCGCTCGACGTCGTCTGCATGCATCAACTGCGCACAGTAAATGCGGTTCTCCAGGAAGTCTTCGGGCGTCCAGCCGGTCAACGCGCTCACGGAGTCGCTGATGAACAGCATCGACCACATGCGGTCGTTGCGGCAACGGAAGGTCACACCAGGAATGTTGCTGATGAGCGAGCGGAACTGCTCTTCGTTGCGGCGCAAGGTTTGCTCCATGTCGCGGCGCACCGAAATGTCGGTCAGGAAGCCCACCAACAATTGCTGGCCCGGAATGTCGACCTTGCCCACGGCCATGCGCACGGGCACCGTGCGGCCGTCTTTGTGCTGGGCTTCGGTGTCTCGGCCCTGGCGAAAACGTTCGTCGTCACCACTCGCCAAAAAGTATTGCAGCGCCTCGTTGCGGATTGCCTTGGCGGCGGGCGGCATGATGGTGGTGATGTCTTTGCCAATGATTTCATCGGCGCGCCAGCCCAACATACGCTCGGCTGCGCCGTTGAAGCTTTGGATCTTGCCGCGTGCGTCGGCCATGATGATGCCGTCCACCGCTGTGTCCACCAGCGCGCGCAGCCGCGACTCGCCCATGTGCAGTTGCAGGTAAAGCTGGCGGTAACGCAGCATGCTGTTGATGGCGATGACCAGGATCGACACGGCAATCGTCACCAGCGTGATGGGCAACGCCAACGCGCTGCCGTGCGAAGCTGTGCTGACCTCTACAGGGCCCACAAAACGCAGTGCGGCCATACCGGTGTAGTGCATGCCCGCAATCGCCAACCCCATCACCACGCCGGAGATGGAAGACACCACCCAGCGCCGCAGGTTGAACAGCGCCTGCAGTTTGGAGCGCACCGCCAGCGCCACCACCGCCAGCACCACGGCCACCACGATGGAGGCCAGAAACCACCACGGGTCGTAGCGCATCACATCCATCAGCGACGACGCGGCCATGCCCAGGTAGTGCATGGTGCCAATGCCCGCGCCCACCAACACACCGCCGATGATGAGTTGGCGGCGGCCTATTGAGGGCTGCGTCAGCAGCCGCAACGCGACCAAAGAAGCGAGCACGCTGGGCGCCATGGAGACCGCAGTGATCAGCGGATCGAACGTGCCGTGGGCGCAGACTTGATAGGCCAGCATGCCGACAAAGTGCATGGCCCAGATGCCGCTGCCCAGCGCCAGCGCGCCGGTGGTCCAAGCGGTAAGACGGGTGGCAGCGGTTTGTGCGATTTGCGCCACCGAGGCCATGTGCAAGGCCATGGTCGATGCCGCAATCGCCAACACCACCGAGAGGGCGACCAGAGCGGCGTCGTGCTGCACCCATAAGAGGGTGTCTTGCGGCAGACCCATGACGAAAAATTGCTCTAGCATAAAAATTGGAGGTTTTGACCGGACAACGTATTTTCAGGTTTTTGCTGAAATTTAGTGTCAATTTGTAATTGTTTCTTTCGCCTACGAACCTCAATTTGTCACGTTTCCCCACTCCCGTTCGTAGGTGTTGACCAAAACCTGGTTGGATAACCGATTGACTTCGGCTGGCACGCGTGCCATGTCCAAGGGAAAAGAAAACAATAGCGGCAGGTTATCGGGCGCCAGAAACTTCAGGCCCGTGGGCCACGCAGACGCCCCAATACCCGTCTTGCCCGTTGCGCTTGGCACCCTCCACGGCCGGTGGCTGGCCACCACAAAACCCCATTCGCCAAAGCTCGGCACATGCGCGTGGTACGGCGTGGCCGTCAGGCCCACCGACTCAATGGTTTGCACCACCGTCCAGAAACTTTGCCGCGCCACCAAGGGCGAGGTGGTTTGCACCACGGCGTAGCCGCTAGCGGCCAGGTGGGCATCCAGCAGCGCGTAAAAGCTGTTGGTGTAGAGCTTGCCGATGGAGAAGTTGGTGGGGTCGGGAAAGTCGACCACGATCACGTCAAACATCTCCGGTGTGTTTTGCAGCCACTGGAATGCGTCGGCGTTGACCACGTGCACTTTCGGGTTGTGCAGGGAGTCGGCGTTGAGGCGCTTGAGCATGGGGTTGTCGTGGAACAGGCTCGTCATCGCCGGGTCTAGTTCCACCAGCGTGACCGATTCAACCGACGGGTATTTCAAGATCTCGCGCACCGCCATGCCGTCGCCACCGCCCAGCACGGCCACACGTTTGGGCGCGCCGTGCGCCAGCATCACCGGATGCACCAAGGCCTCGTGGTAACGGTATTCGTCACGCTCGGCAAACTGCAGGTTGCCATTCAAGAACAAGCGCACCCCGCCGTGGCCGTTGGTCACCACGATGCGTTGGTAGGGCGATGCGGAGCTGAGCACAATGCGGTCGTGGTAGAACTTGTCTTCAGCAAAGCGCGTGATGTGCTCTGCGCCCAGCAGGCCCGCCAGCAGCGCGGCCAGCACCAAAACACAGGCCGTGGCGTGCGCTTTGAACTGGCGCAGCTCGTGCCGAAACAGCCACAGCGCCCACACCGCCACGGCGCCATTCATCAAGCCAAACAACAGCCCGGTGCGGATCAAACCAAGCTGCGGCACCAGCAGCAACGGAAACGCCAGCGACACTGCCAACGCGCCCAGGTAGTCGAATGTCAGCACCTGCGACACCAGGTCTTTGAAGACCACGTTGCGCTTCAAGATGCGCATGACCAGCGGAATCTCCAAGCCCACCAGCGTGCCCACCAACAGCACCATCCCGTAGAGCAGCACACGGAAGGTGCCGGGCGCGTAGGCATTGGCCACAAACAAAATGGCGGGCAACGCGCCGCCCACCAGCGCCACGAGCAGCTCAATGCGCAGGAAGTGCGCGGGCAACTGCCGCTCAAAGTAGCGCGACAACCACGAGCCTATGCCCATGGCGAACAGGTAGGCGCCAATCACCGTGCTGAACTGCAGCACCGAGTCGCCCAGCAGGTACGACGCCAGCGCGCCAGCCGACAGTTCGTACAACAAGCCACACGCCGCAATCACAAACACGCTGGCCAGCAGCGCCACGTCGATAGGGCGTGCGCCCACCGCCGCTTCAGACGTGGGTGTGGGCATGGGTGTAGAGACCGGAGGCAACGTGCTGCTCATGCGAAGAACATCAACTCAGTGAATGGCCGCCGCCACGATGATGCTGATGCCCAGGCACATCGCGGCCACCACCAGCGCCAGCGCGCGGTTTTGCTTTTCCACAATTTCCACCCACAGGTCGTAGGGTGTGATCTTGTCGATGATGATGAAACACAGCCAGAACACCAGCACGCCAATCAAGGCGAACAAGATCGAGCCAAAAACTGCGGCGGGCCGCAACCATTCGAGTTCCATGAGGTGCTCCTTAGAAACTATTTAAACAACTGAATAAACGACTGAAAAATATCTACTTGTGGCCGCCGCCGGATGAATACCCGCCAGACGAACCGCCCGAGCTGCGGTAGTAGGTGCTGCCAGATGACCCACTGCAACTGTTCATCAACACCAGCACGATCAACAAGATCACCAGAATGAGGATGATGGTGCCGCAGCCAATGCCTTTGCGCACGCCACCGCCCAAGTCGATGTTCAGCGGCGCGGCATCCCGCCGGCGCGCGGCCTCAGCTTTGCCTTGCAGCTTGAAGGCTTCGACCACCTTGTCGCTGTTGATTTTGTTGCCCACGCTCCAGGTGATTTCGCGCGGGCTTTGCTCCATCGACAGCAAAGCATTACCGTTGCCAAAGTCGCGGTTATAGGTCTTCTGGCCGCGCACCACGGGCCAGTAAAACTCGCCGGCCACGTAGGTGGTTTCGGCGTTGTACTGGTATTGCAGGCTGTAGCTTTTTCCCAGGTAACGCGCCACCCTTTCGCCCGCCTCCAGCTTGGGCGCACCGGTGGCCGGGCGCACCAAACTCCAACCGTCTTCCGAGTCCACCAGAAACGCAAAGCCGCGCTGCAGGTTGTAGAGCAAATACTCTTCCCAGCCAAACAACTCGTCGTCGCCCGGCTCGGCGCCCATGCGGTGCTGAAAACCCACCACCTGCCAGGCCACACCTTCAAGCGTGCCTTTGCTGCCCAGCGGAATGAGCAATTGCACCGGCTCGTCTTGCTCGGCGTGGAACAACTCGCCGCCCACGCCTTGGGTCAAATCGATGAGGCTGTTGCAGGCGCGGCAGGTCAGGCTTTTGGTGCTGCTGAGTTTGACCTCGACCGGTGCGCCGCAATTCGGGCAGTTGAATTGGCGGCCTGTTTCTTCTTTGGTGGACGTGTCTTTCAGCCCCGTCAGCGCCAGCTCTTCCAGCGCCACCGAGCGGCCGGATTCGAGCCGCGGCGGGTTGGCGCCGTAGTCGATGCTCAGCACCTCGCCGTCTTCCGAGCGCAGCTCCACCACCGTGAACGGCTGGCCCAAAGGCGGCAGTTTGGGCAACTCGCCTTCGGCCGAAACCAAACGCGCCGTGACGTTGCTGGCCACGCTGTACGACTTGCCGCCAAACGAGGTGGTCATGCCCACGCGCAGGTGGTCGGCGGCTGGCACTTCCCGCCCTGGCTCGCGCGGGCGGCTGAACACGTAGGCGCCGTTGTCTTCGCTCAGCGAGGCGGTGGTGCCGTCTTCAAAGATGGCAATCCACTCGGCCCACGGGCCACTGTCGCCCTGGTACTGCAGGCGGCCAATGAGCGTGAAGGCCTGGTTGCGTTCCTGGAAAAGAATGCGCCCGCTGGCCATGAGCTGCAGCGGGCTGTGGTCGTCAAACAGCTCGGCCATCTTGCCCACACGCTGCAGCACCTCGCCACTGCGTACCACCGTGCTGTGGCAATAGGCGCAGACCGCGTGGGTTGACTGGGCGCTGCGAAATTCCACCGGCGCGCCACAACCGGGGCAGGGCGCGCGGTAGCTGCGTTGGGAAGATTCGCCGGCCATTATTTCTTTAAGCTTTTTTGGCCTTTTAGGCTTGAACTAGCTGCGATGGCAGCTATTAATTTTGAATGTTAAACCAGCTTCTTCAAAAGCTCGGCCTTCTTCGCATCAAACTCTTCTTGCGTGAGGATGCCCTTGGTTTTCAACTCGCCCAGCTTCTCCAGCGTGGCCATCACTTCGTCTGGTCGCACACCAACAGATGCTGCAGCGGCCGACGCGGCGGCAGCAGGTGCCGCCTGCAAACCAGCCTGCAGGTTTTGCGCAAGCACTTGGCCCAAGGCCACACCCGCGCCCAGGCCCATGGCGTCGCCCGCCACACCGCCGCCGCCACCCGCGCCTTCGGCAAACTTCGGAATGGCCTGCGCGGTTTGGTACTGCATGAACTTGCCCATGTCGTTGCCCACCATGCCCATGCCGATCTTCTGGTCGAGAATCTTTTGCAGCTCTTCGGGCAGCGACACGCTCTGCACCGTCAACCCTTCCAGCTTCAGGCCGATCTTGGCGAACTCGGGCAGCAGTTGCTGCGTAAGCGCCTGCGCAAACATGATCAGGTTGGCCGCGAGGTCGAGGAACGGAATGCCGCTGGCGGCGATGGCGTTGCTGATGTTTTGCAGCACCAGGCCACGCAGTTGGCCGTCCAGGTCTTCCACTGTGTATTGGTCACGCGTGCCTGAGATTTCGGTGTGGAAGAGTTTGGGGTCGGCCACACGGAAATTGAAGTTGCCGAAGGCGCGCAGGCGCACGGCACCAAAGTCTTTGTCGCGGATGGTGATGGGTTGCGGCGTGCCCCACTTCTGGTCCACCTGTTGGCGTGTGCTGAAGAAGTAGACGTCGCTCTTGAACGGGGACTCAAAAAGCTTGTCCCAGTTCTTCAGGTAGGTGAGCACCGGCAGCGTCTGCGTGGACAGCTTGTACATGCCGGGGCCAAACACGTCCGCCACTTTGCCTTCGTTGACGAAGACGGCCATCTGCGATTCGCGCACCGTGAGCGAGGCGCCGTTCTGGATCTCCATCTCGGCCATGGGGAAGCGCCAGGCCAAGGTGCCGTCGTCACTCTCGGTCCACTGGATGATGTCGATGAACTGCTTGCGAATGAAATCCATCAAAGCCATGGTGTGTCTCCTCAGGTGGGCAAAGGTCGGGGCATGATACCTGCGCACTAAGTCTCTATGAGCCCTTTAGACAAAAGCAATTGGCCCTCTCAATTGAGAACCAATATCATTAACCCACTTCGATAGAAAACACCAATCAACGTTTCACCACCGCCTTTCAGGAGCCCACCATGCGCCAATTTGCCATCGCCAACCTGCCCACTCTGAAGAAGACCGCCAGCTACTACGTGGTGCACGTGTTCGTGGCCTCGCTGGTGGCTTACGCGGTGACCGGG
This sequence comes from Hydrophilobacter chitinilyticus, assembly GCF_049860745.1. Lineage (GTDB taxonomy): Bacteria > Pseudomonadota > Gammaproteobacteria > Burkholderiales > Burkholderiaceae_C > Rhodoferax_B. Next base: position 5,996,879 of record NZ_CP187561.1, read on the forward strand.
AACTTCTGGGTGGCCATCACGCTAAGCCTGTTAGAACCAACAGTGCAGGCGTTTGCGTTCTTCTTCCACGAGAAGGCCTGGCAACGTTGGGGCGGCAAACGCGCGGCTGCGGCGCAGAGCACCGCACTGGCCACAGCCACCTGATACCCCCCAGCGCGCAACAAAAAGGCGACCACTGGGGTCGCCTTGTTTTTGAGTGCCGACTAACTTAAAGATCGAGCACCAAGGTCGCGCTCTTGCATCCCGACACACACACCATCATCGCCTTGTTGGCGGCCTTTTCCTTCGGGCTCAACACCGAGTCGCGGTGGTCGGGTTCGCCGGCCAGCACCTTGGTTTCGCAGGTGCCGCAAATGCCTTCACTGCAGCTGTAGGGCACGTCGATGCCTTCGTCGAGCAACGTGGCCAAGAGGGGCTTCTCGGGGGTGATGGTGAAGCTGCGGTTGCTGCGCTTGAGTTCGACCACATAGGTGCTGCGGGCCTCGCTGGAGGCCGCCACTTCCACAGCCGCAAAGCGTTCGATGTGTGCCTGCGTGTGGCCCAGCTTGGCGCACACCGATTCAAAAGCGTCCAGCATCACGGCCGGGCCGCAAGCGTAGTAATGCGTGTTGGCATCGGGGCCACGGCTGGCGAGCAGCACGTTCAAGTCGGGCGGCGCGCCCTTTTCGTCGTTGAAGTGGAACAGCAGCGGCGCGCCCAACGCTTCCAGCTCGGCCACAAAGGCCGCATTAGCCCGTGAGCGGGCGAAGTACAGCACTTCGAACGGACGGCCCAATTGCTTCAGGCGGCGCGCCATGCTCAAGATCGGCGTGACCCCAATACCACCGGCCACCAGCACCGAGTGTGTGGCGTCTTCGTGCAGCTTGAAGTTGTTGCGCGGCGCCGAGATCGGCAGCGTCATGCCCACACGCAGGTCCTGGTGCACGCTGCGCGAACCACCACGGCTGGCCGCGTCTTTCAACACGCCAATCACGTACCGACCTTCTTCGCCCGGCTGGTTCAGCAGCGAGTAGTTGCGCACCATGCCGTTGGGCAAGTGCAGGTCGATGTGTGAACCGGCCTCGAAGGTCGGAAACACAACGCCTGGCGCTGGGCGCAGTTCGATGCTGATGATGTCGGTAGCTTCAAAGCGCAGCGTGTGCACAAAAGCGTTGAGGGTGGTCGTGGACATGGTGGGGAAACTCTATCGGTATCTATACATGGCATCGGCGAACAGCGTCGCCGATGCTGCGTCTCATGGAGTTACGAGTTCGCCGCTTCCAGTTGTTCGTCGGCCAGCCGGCGCAGGTGACGGCGCAGGCGCACGAGGCCGATGTCGTGCTGGTAGAGATGCTCGCGCGTGTTGGCGTCTGGCTCCATTTGTTCGAGCATAACCCGATCTTGCTCCAATACCGCCCAGTGGCGCGCTTCCAGCCGGTTGCGGTACAAGAAGCGCCAGGTGTCGCGCTGCCAGCCGGAGACCTTGCGGCAGCGCCAGAAGAACACCGCCACCAGGTTGGGGCTGATGGGCGTGGCGCAGCCCACGATGCCGAAGTTACCGCCAGGGCCGCCGGTCTTGGGGTACGGAATTTCCAAACGCATCCAGTGCAATCCGGTGCTGGCCCATTCGGTCCAGTCGAAGTTCACGCCGCGCTGGCCAACCTTCTCGAACACAAAACCAATGTCGGTTTCGCGGATCTGGAACGTGGCGGTGTTGTCGCCTTCGGCCATGGAGTGCGACTGCTTGTGCAGGAAGGTGCCATGCATCGGGTCCATCACGTTGTCGAGTGCGTAGCGGTAGTCGCCCTTCCACTCAGCGTAGCAGAGGAAGTTGGAGTACTCGGCCGACGACAGCTCTTCGGGCAGCGTCATGGGTGGTGGTGTTTCCACGTTGGTGTCGCTGTTGTAGAGGAACACGGTGCCGTGTTGCTCTTGCACGTGGAACGACAGCGCGGCGCGCGAGCCTTCGAGCTTGCAGCCGGGGCTGCCGGGCACCTTGGTGACGGTGCCGTCGCAGCGCACTTCCACGCCGTGGTACGGGCAGGCCAGGCGGTCGCCCAGCACCACGCCTTGCGACAACGGCGCGCCGCGGTGTGGACAGTGGTCTTCCAGCGCATGCAGCGTACCGCTGGCATCGCGCCAGAGCGCAATCTTCTTGCCCAGGCGGCGCAGCGAGATCGCCCGTTCACCGATGAATTCGGATGGGCAAATGGGATACCAGAGGTTCTTCAAACCGACGGTGAGCAAGGCATCAACCGGGTCGGCGTGGATTGGAATGGTGGCGTTCATAGGAATCTCTCGAATCGATTGAAGTTACTTGCTCAGGCGGGCCATCAGGTCTTGATAGCTTTGCTCCGTCCAGGGTTCGCCGTTTTCGGCAGACGGACCGGTGCGGTTGAGGCAAGCCACCAGCTCAGGCAAGGTGTGCGCCCCTTGGGCAAATGCGCGCTCGATGGCGTCGCCCAACAGATCTTCAAAGGTGGTGGGCGCACGGCGGCGCGCCTGGTGGGGTTCGAGGTAACGGTCAGTAGGGGCGTTAGACATGGGGTTTCCTTTCGGCTGATCAGGCAGCAGGCTTAGTCGGCCTGGATGCCCAGCTCTTTGATGATTTTTCCGAAGCGGACGTTGTCATCGGCATTGGCCTTGGCCAAACGCGCGGGTTCGCCACCGGCGGGCAGCGCGCCAAACACGGCCATCTTGGAGACGATTTCAGGCATCTTCAACACGTCGTTCATGTGGGTGTTCAGCAGCTTGACGATCTCGGGCGGCGTGCCCGCTGGCGCGAAGATGCCTTGCCAGGCACCCACGTCCACACCCTTGAAGCCTTGTTCGGCGAGGGTCGGCACGTTCGGTGCAAGCGACGAGCGCTGTGGGTCGGCCACGGCCAACAGCTTCATCTTGCCGCCCGCCAGGTACGGCGCCACAGGGCCGTAGGTGATGAAGGTGGCCGGCACGTGGCCGCCCAACACGTCGTTGATGGCAGGCGCCACGCCACGGTAAGGCACGTGCGACAACTTGGCGCCGGTGGCCTTGTTGAACATTTCACCCAGGATGTGCATGGGCGAGCCGCTGCCAGGGCTGGCGTAAGACAGTGGCTTGGCCTTCGACTGGTTGACCAGGTCAGCCGTGTCTTTGGCGCCAGAGGCGGTGTTCACCGCCAGGAACAGCGGTTGCACGCCGGTCATGACGATGGGCGCAAAGCTGTTGACTTCGTCGTAGGCTGAGCCAGAGCCGGTCTTCAGCACCAATTGGGCGATGGAGAACGTGCTGGGCGCCATCAACAAGGTGTAGCCATCGGGCTTGGACTTGGCGACGAAGGCGGCGCCGATGGTGCCACTGGCACCGGGTTTGTTGTCCACCAGCACGGGCTGACCCAGCTTGTGCTGCAACTGCTCGGCGTACAAACGCGCCATGGCATCGGTGTCGCCACCGGCGGGGTAGGCCACCACGATGGTGATGGGCTTGGCGGGATAGGCCTGGGCCAGCGCGCTACCGGCGCCAAACAACGCGCACAGCGCAGTGGCAACCGTGGAGACGGTAGCGAGGACGAAAGCTTGACGACGAGAGCTGTTCATGAAGACGCCTTTCAGGGGGGATACGGTTTTTGTTGGGGAATTCGGTTTTATGGGGAAGGCAACTTACTCGGCCACGATGTTGCGGCTCTTGATGATGGGCGCCCAGGTGGCGGCCTCGGCACGGATCAAATCGCCGAACGCGCTGCCGGTGTTGATCCACACTTCCAGGCCCTGCTTTTGCAGTTGGGCTTGTGTGGCCTTGTCGCCAAAAATTTCGGTCACGTCTTTGGCCAATTGCGCGGCCACGGCGGGTGGTGTGCCCTTGGGTGCGAGCACGCCATACCAGGAGGTGACTTGCACACCCTTCACGCCAGCTTCACCCAGCGTGGGCACGTTGGGTAATGCGGGCGAACGTTGCGGGTCGGTCACGGCCAGCGCGCGCAACTTGCCAGACTGGATGTGCGGCAGCAGCGCGGGCAGGTTGCCGATGATCACCGGCACCGTGCCACCCAGCACGTCGTTCAAGCCAGGCGCCGAGCCCTTGTAGGCCACGTGCAGGATGTCGGCACCGCTTTGCTGCTTGAACAGCTCACCCGCCAGATGCAGGCCACTGCCCACGCCGGGCGAGGCGTAGCTCATGCTGTTGGGTTTGGCTTTGGACAAGGCCACCAGCTCGGCCACGGTGTTGGCGGGCACGGCTGGGTTCACGGCCAACACGTTGGCGGCCTTGGCGATAGAGGCCACGGGCACAAAGTCGGCATCCACGTTGTAGCCCAGCTTGGGCATCAGCGTGGGGTTGATGGTGAGGTTGCCCGCGGGCACCACCAGCAGCGTGTGGCCGGTGGGCGCGGCGCGCTTCACCAGGTCGATACCGATGTTGCCGTTGGCGCCGGTGCGGTTGTCCACCACGGCAGGCTGTTTGTAGCGCGCGGTGAGGCCGGTGGCCAGGATGCGCGAAAGGGAGTCGATAGGGCCGCCCGGTGGGAAAGGCGCCACGATGTTGAACGGCTGCGCGGACAAGGCGGCCACCGCATCGCCCTGGGCGTGTGCGGTAGCGGCCACCAGCAACGCCAGTGCTGCGGTCGGAACGAGTTTCAGAGCAAGGCGTCGCATGGTTTACTTTCTGTCGGTGATGAATTTGCCGCTGGCAGTCTCGGCACCCTTTTGGCGGCGAGTGTTGCCGTCAATGCCGCCATCGATGGCCCACTCGGCAAACACCGTGGGGCCGGGCTCGAAGGCACGTGGCTCCCACTCGCCGGTGAGTTGGTCTTCGTCGGCGTAGTACTCGACCAGCGCGCCAGACGGGCTCTTGAAGTACCAGAAGTAGGCCGAAGAAATCGGGTGACGGCCCGGGCCGAGTTGGGTTTCCCAACCGCAGCGCGAGATGTGCATGCCACCGCCAAACACTTCGTGGATGTCGCGCACCTTGAAGGCCACATGGTTCAGCGCAGCATCGCCCGCGGGGCGTTGCAGCAAGAACAGGTTGTGGTGGCCGCCAGTGGGCGCGCAGCGCAAGAAAGCGCCACGGCCGGGGTAACGGTCAGAGGCGGCAAAACCAAAACGCTCGGAGTAGAACTTCTCGCAGGCCACCACGTCTTTGACGAAGAACACCACGTGACCGACTTCAATCGGCGTGGCGCGCTCGTAGGCGGGCGATGCCTGGTTGATGCGGTCCTTCTTGCTCCAGGTGTTGTAGGCGGCGCTGTCCACCTGCACATCACGCTTGCGGCTGACTTGCAGGCGCACGGCCAGGCCGTTGGGGTCGGTACAGCCAATGCGGCCAGCCCCGGCCACGTTGCCCACAAAGCCCGGCTCGTTGCGGATGTTGTCTTCATAACGGCGCAGGTCGATCTCGCTGCCCACGCCCCAGACCACTTCACGCAGCGTGGGGCCGGCTTCCAGCGCGGGCGGCAGGCCGTCCTTGGTGCTGGCAGCCACGATCACGCGGCAGCCGTTCAGCGTTTCAAAGGTCAGTTCGTCTTCGGTTTCCGACACCAGGTGCAGACCCCAGTCCAGAAAGAAACGGCGACACGTGGGTAGGTTGTCCGCCCCGTAAGTGATTTCGTCAATGCCAAGTACGCTCATGATTTTTCCAATCTCAATTCGCCCAACCGAGCGGGTTCTCGTTAAGGCCCCAGTACATGGCTTTTTGTTCCATGTATTGCAGGATGCCCAGGCGTCCTTTTTCGCGGCCCAGGCCGCTGTCGCGCCAGCCACCAAATGGGGTCGAAATGGAGAACTGCTTGTAGGTGTTGATCCACACCGTGCCGGCTTGCACCGCACGGCCAATGCGCCAGGCGCGCTTGTAGTCCTTGGTCCAGATGCCAGCAGCCAGCGCGTACACGCTGTCGTTGGCCTGCTCGATCAACGCGTCTTCGTTGTCGAACGGCATGGCGACCAGCACCGGGCCGAAGATTTCTTGCTGGCAGATGGCGTCGGTGTTTTGCACGCCTTCCAGAATGGTCGGGCTGTAGTAGTAGCCGCGCTCGTACAGGGCGCCGTCGGGGCGCTTGCCACCGGTGCGCAGCGTGGCGCCGTCACCCAGGCCCATGGCCACATAGCCTTCGATCGACTCGCGGTGTTTGGCGGTGATGAGCGGGCCCATTTGGGTGCGCTCGTCGGCCGGGTCGCCCACGCGCAAAGCAGCGGCGCGTTGGCTCAAACGTTCCATGAAAGGCGCATACAGTTCACGCGCCACAAACAGGCGCGAGCCGGCAATGCACGATTCACCGGATGAGCTGAAGATGCCGAACAACACGCCGTTGACGGCGTGGTCCAGATCGGCATCGGCCAGCACCATGGTGGCCGACTTGCCGCCCAGCTCCAGCGAGACCGGCATCATCTTGTCGGCCGCGATGTGGGCGATGTGTTTGCCGGTGCTGGTGCCGCCGGTGAACGACACACGCTTCACCAGCGGGTGTTTGGTGATCGCATCGCCAATCACCGAGCCACGGCCGGGCAACACGCTCAGCATGCCCTTGGGCACACCGGCTTCTTCACAAATGGCGGCCAGCTCCAGCGCCATCAGCGGCGTGGCCTCGGCCGGCTTGATGACCACGGCGTTGCCTGCGGCCAAAGCGGGCGCCACCTTTTGCGCTTCGCTGGCGATGGGCGAGTTCCACGGCGTGATGGCGGCCACCACACCCATGGGCTCGTAGACGCTCATGGTCATGTAGTCGCCGCGCGCAGGCGTGAGCGTTTCTTCCAGTGTTTCGCAAGCGCTGGCAAAGAACTGGAACGTGCCTGCGGCACTGGCCACCAGGTTGCGGGTTTCAGAGATGGGTTTGCCGTTGTCGAGGCGCTGGCGTTGCGCCAAAGGCTCGGCACGTTCGCGGATGATTTGCGCCACGCGGTACAGCACGGCCGCACGTTCGTGTGGCTTCTTTTGCGCCCAGCCGCTGGTGCGGAAGGCGTGGTCGGCACGTTCAATGGCCTCGTTCACGTCTTCCAGGCTGGGGGCGCGCAGGCGGGCCACCACTTCGCCGGTGGCGGGGTAGAGGGTGCTGCTCTCGCTGCCACCACCCAGGCGCATTTCGCCGCCGATGTTGATGGGGAGCAGGTCTTGGCTGTCTGTAATGAGCATGTTGTTTCCTCAGATCGCAACCGCGTGTGCGCGGTTGTGAATGGCGCGAACCGCGCTGTAGACGGTCAGGGCCGAAGTCTTGGGGTTGGCAGCAAGAGGCTTGCCACGCATGGTCAGCTCGAAGCTGCCGAAGGCGCCGCGCGCCACCACGTGGTGCACGTTCTCGGTCACACCGGGGTCGGCGTACAGCTCGACCTTGGTGCCTTGTAGGCCCAGGCCGGCCAGGGCCAGCGTGGCCGCCACGTTGGCGTTCTTGGGGTAAAGCTGCGCGGCTCGCTCGGCGCTGCCTGCAAAGATGCGGTGCGCGGTCTTCAGGCTGTCGAGGTCGCATTCCTTTTCGCCCGGCGTGCCCTTCCAGGCACCCGGCGGCTTGCGGCCGGTGTAGACCACTTCGTCCAGGCCGCCGATGCGTGCAGCGGCCAGTGCGTCGATGGCACCGATGGCGCCCGACAGCAGTTGCACTTGCGTCTTGCCCTGGCGCGCGGCGGCTTCGAGCGAGGCGAACATGCCGTCTTCGCTCAAGGCGCCGACCGAGGCCACCACGGCGGGCACGCCGCGCTGCAGCGCGGGCACCACGTGTTCACCGATGGCGCTGTGGCCCGCGCATTCGACCACCAGGTCAGGTGCGTCGGCACCCTGGCCCACGGCGCTGGCGATCTTGGCCATAGGCGCCCAGCGTTGCACGGTGGCGCTGATGGCATCGGTGACGTGCGGCACGATCACACTTTGCACGGCCACATCGGCATCGCCATGCAGCAACTCCAGCACCGAGGAGCCAATGGCGCCGCAACCGATCAGGGCAATCTTCAACATGAGCGCAATCCTTTGTTAGGCAGGGACTTTGGTCGGAGGGCCAGCAAACGCGGTGGTGAAGTTGCCGATCGACAGCATGTCGATTTCCAGCAAGAACGGGCCCGTTGCCGAGTTCGCCTTGTCGAGTGCGGCAGGCAGTTCGCTCCAGTCGCTCACGCGGGTGTGTGGCAGCTTCAGCGAAGCGGTCAAACCGGCGTAGTCGGGGGTGTGCAGGTCGACATAGCAACGGCGGCCGCCGTATTGCGCGTCCTGGATATTGCGGATCACGCCGTAGCGTTGGTCGTTCATCAGCACGTAAACCACGGGGGCGTTTTCCTGCACAGCGGTGGCCAGCTCACCCAGGTTCAGGATAAAACCGCCGTCGCCGCACAGGCTGAAGGTTTTGCGGCCGGAGCCGGTCACCGCCGAGGCCACGGCCGCGCCGATGCCCATCGCCAAGCCTTGGCCAATGCCGCCGCCCAGGGCGTGCACACCAGCGGTGGGTTCAAACACTTGCAGTTGGCGGTTGCCCCAGGTGCTGTTGGACACCGTGACGTCGCGCACCCAGTTGAACTTGCGGCCAGCGGCTTTTTGCAGCGCGGCGACCAGCGTGGTGTAAGGGCCCAGGCCGTCGAGCAGCAGCTTCTCGGCTTGCTCTTTGGCGGCGCGCAGATCGGCTTGGAAAGCCGGGTCGATGTTGAGCTTGCCTTCCAGGCGGTCGGCCAGGCCTTCGAGCACCAGCTTGGCGTCACCCGCCACGAAGTAGTCGGTGGCGTAGCAACGGCCTTCGGCGGAGCCGTCCACGTCGGCACGGTACAGCGGGCGTGGCAGCTTGAGTTGGTACTTCAGCGTCTCATTACCGCGCAGGCGCGAGCCCACGACCAGCATGGCGTCGCAGGTTTGGTAGAAGTTCTCGACCGGCTTGTGCAGGTTGTAGGCGCCGAGCGAGCGCACGTCGTCTTCGGCCACGATGCCACGGCCTTGCGTGCTGGTGACCACACCAATGCCCATGTCCATGAGACGGGCCACGGCAGCGCCGGCGTGGCGTGCACCACCACCCAGCCACAGCAGGGGGCGGCGAGCCGTGCGCAGGCGTTCGGCCAGCGCATCAAGGCTGGCTGCGGGCGGCACGGCCACGCCGATGGGCAGCGGGCTCAGGTCGGCGGGGCGGTTGATCAGCGCGGCTTGGATGTCGATCGGGATTTCGATGCTGACGGGGCCGGTGGGCGCGGTCAACGCCACTTGCACGGCTTGCTTCAGCGTGCTGATGGCGGTCTCGACACTGCGCACGCGGAAGGCGGCCTTGGAGATGGCCTTCAGCATGGTGAGCTGGTCGGGTGCTTCGTGGATGTACGACAGGTTTTGGTCGAGATACTGGGTCTCGATCTGGCCGGTGATGTGCAGCAGCGGCGTGCCGGCCGTGAGCGCCTCCACCATGGCGCCAGCAGCGTTACCCGCTGCCGTGCCGGTGCTGGTGAGGCACACGCCCAGGCTGCCCGTGGTGCGGGCGTAGGCGTCGGCCATGTTGGTGCCGCCGGCTTCGCCGCGCGCCATCACGAAACGGATGTTGCCGCGGTCGTTGAAGGCGTCCAGGATGGGCATGTTGTGGATGGAGATCACGCCAAAGGCTGCCTTGACGCCGCATTGCTCCAGGAATTCGGCGATAGCTGCGCCAACGGTGATTTGTTTAGTTTCAAGCATGGTGGGATAGACCTCCGGATACATCGATATGGCTGCCCGTGGTGTAGGAGGACAGAGGAGAGGCCAGGTAGAAAATGGCCTGGGCGGCTTCCTGGGGCAAGCCCAGTCGGCCAAGGGGGATACGTTTGCGCGCGGCGAGCTCACCAGTCCAGGCGGCCCAGTCTTGCGTCTTGTCTTCACGCGCTTCAAAGCGGCGGCGCCATTGGCCGGACTCGATCAGGCCGACCAAAATGCCGTTGACGCGCACGCCCTTGGGCGCGAACTCGGTGGCCATGGAGCGCACCAAATTCTTGATGCCGGCGCGCGCGGCCGAGGTGGCCACCATGTGCGGCTCTGGCTGCGCAGCCAGCAGCGAATTCACGCATACGATGGCTGCATCCGCGTGCTGCTGCAGTTGCGACAAGAAAGCGCGGGTGGGGTAGATCACCGAGAAGAACTTCAGGTGCAACTCTTCCGTCCAGGCGGCGTCAGTGGTGTCGGCAAAGGTGGAGACGCGGCCTTGGCCGGCGTTGTTCACCAGAATAGAAACGGCGCCGAGTGCGGCTTGGGTCTGCGCGGCAAAGTCTTTGACCGAAGCTTCGGACAACACATCGCAGGTGGCCGCGAAAAGCTTGGCTTGTGGAAACAGGTCGCGTAGGCGCGCTTCGGCAGAGGCCAGGCGCTCGGCATTGCGGCCGCAAATGGCGACGGCGGCGCCCTGCTGCAGCAACAGCTCGACCGTGGCCAAGCCAATGCCGGAGGTGCCGCCGGTGACCACGGCAACGCGGCCGTTCAGGTTAAGTGCTTGCATAAAAATTCAGTGGGCTTAGTTGCCGGCGGTGACGGCACGCTTGGCGCGCTCGGCGCCCGGCTTGTAGTTGAGCAATGCCGACAACTCTTCGGCCGAGGCACGCACACGCTGCACCAGTTCTTCCAGTTGCGCGGCTTCGATGTGCGCCGAGGGAATGGTTGCGCCCATGGCGGCGATGATGCGGCCCGAATGGTCGCGCACCGGGGCGGCCACGGTGGAGATGCTGGCTTCAAAATAACCTTCGCCCAGCGCGTAGCCGCGTTCGCGGTCTTCTTGCGCCATGTTGAACAAGTCCAACGTGGTCTTGGGGGTGCAGCTGGAAAACACTTCCAGCTCGGGCTCGGGGTAGAGGGCTTGCAGGTCGGGCAGCGTCAGGTCTTCGAGCAAGATGCGGCCGAGCACCGTGGCGTGTGCGGGCAGGCGTGTGCCCACACGCACCGAGCTGGCAAACGGCGTGGACGGCGACACCTTGGCCACGTAGACGATGTGCCGGTTGTCGCGCACCACCAGGTTCACGGCGTAACGGATCTCGCTGTTCAAGCGCGCCAGCACGGGCTGGCCCAACTCGGTCAGTTCGAGCGACGACAGGTATTCAAAACCCATGCGCAACACCGCCAGGCCCAGGCGGTAGTCGTTGCCGCTTTCCGTGCGCTCGATGAAGCCCAGCGCTTCCAGCGTGTTGAGCAAACGGAAGACGGTGGAGCGGGGCAGGTTCAAGCGGCGCGCCAGTTCGGGCGCGCCGAGCGCACGGCTTTCGCGGCCGAATTCGCCCAGCAGGCGCAGGCCGCGCTCCAGGGCTGGCACGATGTATTTTTCAGTGCCTTCGTCGGCGTCTTGGGTGGTGCTCATGGCAGTGGACTCATGCACAGGCCGCCAGCGCCTGCTCGATGAGCTGGGCCACGGCCTGGGGTTGTTCGGTAGGGCTGGCATGGCCAGCGGCGACGATAGGGGCGTAGGTGGCGCCCAACACTTGGGCCCAGCGGGCACTGGCTTCTGGGGTGGTGACCACATCCACGGCGCCGCAATGCACTTCCACCGGCATCTGCAATGCGGGGCCTGCGCCCAGGTTGGCACCGCACAGCAGTTCAACCGCTTGCAGGTAGCCGTCTTCCTTCAATAGGCTGGCGTTCCAGCGCACCCAGGCACGGGCTTCTTCGGTGGCGTTGGGCGACAGCAAACGTTGGTCGATGCGTGCGGCGATGCCTGTCACACCTTGGGTTTCCAAAGCCTCGCGGCGCTGCGCACGCACACGCGCCTGGGCCTCGGCTTGGTCTGGTGCACCGTAGCCGCCAGCGGGGCTGATCAACACCAGGCGTGGCACCTGCTGCGGTGTGCTGTGCTGCGCGTAAGCCGCGCCCATCAAACAACCCAGCGAATGGCCCACCACCAGGCAAGACGACAAGCCCATGGCCTCTACCGCAGCACGCAGTTGCGCGGCATAGTCGTCGGCCGTAGGCTGCGCGCTAGGCAGCGGCGTGGAGGTGCCGTAACCCGGCGCATCCCAGGCCACCACATGGATGTGCGACGCCATGGAGGCGACCACGTGCAGCCAAGACGCAGCGCCTGAGCTGATGCCGTGCAACAGCAGCACGCTGGGACCTTGGCCGGGCGTGCCACGCTGGCGCACCGAGACTTGTGCGCCGCTGGGCAGGCGCACCACCGTCTGCGCGAACTCGCGGTTCAGGCGTTCAACTTGTGTGGCGGTGATCATGCTGGCTGGTGTGCTTGCGTTTGTGCTGGCGAAGACTGGTGCGCTTACTTCGGCTCGCGCTTGATGCTGGCAAGCGGGTGCTCTGGCGGGTAGGTGGGGGTGATAGGCTTCTTGGCGCCAAGCATCACGCACATCAGCGCATCTTCGTCGCCGATGTTGATTTCTTCGCGATACACGCCTGGAGGCACCGAGACGACGTCGCGGTCGGTCAAGATGGTTTCATAACGTTGACCGTCTTTTTCCAGCACCAGCTTGAGCTTGCCGCGGATCAGGAAGAACACTTCTTCCACGTCGGTGTGCAGGTGCGACGGGCCTTCGTTGCCGGCCGGGATCACCATGGTCGAGAAGGTGAAGTTTTCAGCCGGGATGGTGGTGTTATCAGACGAAACGCCCGTGCCGCCCGTGCCGATGTAGCGCATTTGGCCACGGCGGTATTTGGGGTCGAAGTCGGCTTGGAACTTCAGCGCGTCGAAGTCGTAGCGGCGCGTGGAGAAGCGTGCCACGCGGCTTTCCATCCACTTGTCAAAACCTACGCCTTCAGGCTGTTCCCAGCTCTTGGGTTGTTGAGATTGTTCAGTCGTTTGGCTCATGGGTTTTCTCCTGTTGATTTCCAATTAGTTCATGACGAAGCCGCCGTTGACGGCAAGCAGTTGGCCGGTGACAAAGCGGGCCATATCGGACAAGGCAAAGGTGACGGCGCCGCTCACGTCGGCCGGAAGCTGTTCGCGTTGCAACGCGCGTTGGTCGACGTACAGGCGGTGGCGGTTTTCGGGCACGTACTGGGTGGCTTCCACCATCACCAGGCCGGGGGCGATGGCATTGACGGTGATGTTGTCGCCACCGAGTTCGCGGGCCAGCGAATGCGTCATGGAAATGACCGCGCCTTTGCTCGCCACGTAGGCCAGCAGGTTGGGCGCGCCCCACAAGGCGGTGTCGGATGCCAGATTGACCACGGCACCACGGCCGCTTTCGCGCAGGGCGGCGCGGCAGGCGCGGGTCATCAACCAGGTGCCGCGCACGTTGACGGCCATGACCTTGTCCCACACGGCAACGTCGATGTCGGCCATGCCACGGCCACCGGAATCGGTGACGGCGGCGTTGTTCACCAAGCCGTCCAAACCGCCGAGTGCGGCGATGGCTTCTGCGGCGCAGCGGTCTACGGAAGCTGGGTCAGACAAATCAACTTGAACGGCGATGGCGTCGAAGCCCTGTGCGCGCAGTTGCGCGGCCGATTCGGCCAACAGTTCGGCTTGGATGTCGGCAATGACCACGCGAGCACCGGCTTCACAGAAAGCCGAAGCAAATGCAAACCCGAGCCCGCGTGCGGCGCCGGTCACCAAGAGTCGGCGGCCTGCCAACAACTGAGGAGACGATGAAGATGTGGGGCTCATGGGTCTTTCTTTTCGCGGGGCGACTGGGTGCTGCTTTCCCCAATCTTGTGATGTTTTATATGTGGAACATCGATTTATTAATGGAACGAACGAACTTTAATGAAGATCGTTCTACGCAACCATGCGTAAAAACACTTACAGCGCGTTTGCCCCCGAAACAACGCGATTGGCGCGCCCTGTTAACCGGAAAGAACTACAGAGAAACAACCCATGCGCCTCGGCTGGGCTCAAATGCGAGGTCTACAATCGGCCCCCGATCTATCCCACATAACCACGGTTTGTCAGGAGACAACCGCGCTTGGAGACCCTAGATGACCGACACGACGGGCAAGACCGAACAGAAACGTGCAGAACTGCGCAAGGCTGCACTCGAGTACCACGAGTTTCCGCATCCCGGCAAAGTCGCGATAACCGCCACCAAGCAACTGGTGAACCAGCATGACCTGGCACTGGCTTATTCCCCAGGCGTTGCCGCTCCTTGCGAAGAGATCGTCAAAGACCCCAACGCAGCGTTTCGTTACACCGCGCGCGGCAACTTGGTGGCCGTGATCACCAACGGCACCGCCGTGCTGGGCCTGGGCGACATTGGCCCACTGGCGTCCAAGCCGGTGATGGAGGGCAAGGGCGTTCTGTTCAAGAAGTTCTCGGGCATCGACGTCTTCGACATCGAAATCGACGAGAAGAACGACCTCGACAAGCTGGTCGACATCATTGCCTCGCTGGAGCCGACCTTTGGCGGCATCAACCTTGAAGACATCAAGGCGCCCGACTGCTTCTACGTCGAGCGCAAGCTACGCGAGCGCATGAAGATCCCGGTCTTCCACGACGACCAACACGGCACCGCCATTTGTGTGGGCGCTGCCATTCTGAACGGCCTGAAAGTCGTCGGCAAAGACATCACCAAGGTCAAACTGGTGACCTCGGGCGCGGGCGCTGCGGCGCTGGCCTGTTTGGGCCTGCTGCTGAAGCTGGGCATGCCGCGCGAAAACATCTACGTGACCGACTTGGCTGGCGTGGTCTACAAAGGCCGCACCGAGTTGATGGACGAAGACAAGATCCAGTACGTGCAAGACACCTCGGCCCGCACGCTGGGCGAAGTGATTCAAGACGCTGATATCTTTTTGGGACTGTCCGCCGGCGGCGTGCTCAAACCAGAGATGGTCAGCAAGATGGCCAAGCAGCCGATCATTTTGGCGCTGGCCAACCCGTCGCCTGAAATCGACCCCGCTGCCGCCAAGGCTGTGCGCGATGACGTGATCATTGCCACTGGCCGCACCGACTACCCGAACCAGGTCAACAACGTCCTGTGCTTCCCGTACATCTTCCGTGGCGCGCTGGATTGCGGCGCCACCACCATCACGGTAGAGATGGAAATTGCCGCAGTGCACGCCATTGCGGAGCTGGCGCAAGCCGAGCAAAGCGAAGTGGTGGCTGCCGCCTATGTCGGCGAAAAGCTGGCGTTTGGCCCTGAATACCTGATCCCCAAGCCGTTTGACCCGCGCCTGATGATCAAGATCGCCCCGGCCGTGGCCCAGGCCGCCGCCGACAGTGGCGTGGCACTGCGCCCCATCACCGACATGGAAGCCTACCAAGACAAGCTGCAAAGCTTCGTCTACGCGTCGGGCACGACCATGAAGCCGATCTACGACATGGCGAAGAAGTCCACACGCAAACGTGTGGCTTACGCCGAAGGTGAAGAAGAACGCGTCTTGCGCGCCGCGCAGATCGTGGTGGACGAAGGTCTGGCCCGCCCCACGCTGATTGGCCGCCCAGCCATCATCGCGGAGCGCATCAAGAAGTTTGGCCTGCGCCTGCGTGAAGAGCTCGACTACGACATCGTCAACGTCGAGCAAGACCACCGCTACCGCGATTTCTGGCAAACCTACCACCGCATGACCGAGCGCAAGGGCACGACGGTACAAACGGCCAAGATCGAAATGCGCCGCCGCCTGACGCTGATTGGCGCCATGTTGCTGCACAAGGGTGAAGTCGACGGCATGATTTGTGGCACCTGGGGCCACACCGCCATGCACCTGCACTACATCGACCAGGTGATTGGCAAACGCGCCGGCGGCTGCGCCAGCACGCCGCAAGACGTGCCGATCTACGCCTGCATGAACGGTTTGTTGCTACCGGGCCGCCAGGTGTTCCTGGTCGACACCCACGTCAACTACGACCCCACGGCGGAAGAGTTAGCCGAGATCACCGTCATGGCCGCAGAAGAAATGATGCGCTTTGGCTTGAAGCCCAAGGCAGCGCTGCTGTCGCACAGCAACTTTGGCCAAAGCAACCAGCCAAGCGCCGTCAAAATGCGCCGCGTACTGGAATTGCTGCAAACCGAAGCGCCTTGGCTGGAAGTGGACGGCGAAATGCACGGTGACATCGCCCTGGACGGCAACGCCCGTTTGGCCACCATGCCGAACAGCACCTTGGTAGGCGACGCCAACCTGCTGGTGCTGCCGAACATTGATGCGGCAAACATCTCGTACAACCTGCTGAAGACGGCAGCCGGTGGCAATATCGCCATTGGCCCCGTGCTATTAGGCGCTGCCAAACCCGTACACATTCTGACCGCCAGCACCACGGTACGCAGAATTGTAAACATGACAGCTCTTACCGTGGCCGATGCCAATGTGGTGCGTTGATTCACCGAATTAGCACAAACAGATAGCAAGCACCAACTTCTGTAACTGTATGCCCCTGGAGCCTGCCCAAATTTTGGGCAGGCTCTTGCTTTTTCAGAGCCAATACGTCACACTAGCGCCTTGAAATTTGCGGGTTATCCCGAGGTTTCCGAAAGGTGTGAATGGATGGGGCCGGTGAGAACAGCTAGTACAAGCAAGCCATTTCGGGCTTGTATTCTTGGAGTCGCACTTGCCCTTTGCACCAGTTTGGTGCAATCACGTGCGCCCGTGCCGCAAGAGACGATCGCCACTATTGCAGTGGCTGAACTCCCTTCGCAAGGCCGTGTGACCTACCGATTGATCCATGAAGGTGGCCCGTTTCCTTTTGAAAAGGATGGCACGGTGTTCGGTAACCGTGAACGGCTTCTCCCCAATCGGCAACGTGGCTACTACCGTGAATATACGGTAAAAACCGCTGGCATTCGCCACAGAGGAGCCAATCGTATCGTGTGCGGAGGTCCCCCCCAAACACCAGATGGTTGCTACTACACCAGTGACCACTATGCGAGCTTTCGGAAGATCGTTGAATAAGCAGTGCGTCACCTGCACAAGACAGAATTTTTAGCCGGGGTATATTTTGATGGACGAAATGAAGGCGGAGATGGACATTCCTCTTCGCAATGTGAGAACCAACATCGTGCAGTCGATCCGCGCCTTCCGCGTGCAAGACCTGCAAGATGCCGCCCAAGGCCTGGGCCAACACTTCCTGTACGCCAACTTGGCAAATGCGCAAAGCAAACAGGACGTGTTGGACATGATTGCCCTGCAATTTACGTTCCCAACGCACTTTGGCAAAAACTTTGATGCGCTCTACGACTGCATGACCGACCCACTGCACAAGTCCGGCCCTCAGCCAGGTTTTGTGGTGGTGCTGGAGCAGATTCCTGCGCACGCCAAGTTCGACAAAGAAGCCCGCGAACAACTGCTGGACATCTTCCGTGATGCCGCAGATTACTGGGGAGACCGGAAGATACCCTTCCGATGCTTCTATTCTTTTCTGTAGCCCGTTCTGCACAAAACAGCCAAGCAGAACGGGCGAACGAGGCAGAAGAGGAAGTCGTGGCCGTTGCCGAAATGGCAGCCGACGACGCGGAGAAGATGCCCACCGATAAGTTGGTGGATGTATCGCCTCTGGCGTTGCGCATGAGCAGCCCCTTCAACGCAGGTTACTGGCTCGCGGCCGCTTAAGTCGCAAGCCAGAGGTGGAGACGCAAGCAAGCTTGCAGTCTGCACAAAACAAAAAGCCCGTCGGCGCAAGTTCGACGGGCTTTTTGTTTTGACGAACAGCCTTCAGGTCACGATTGCGGCGAAAGTTGCTGGGCCAGCGCCAAGTACTCAGCCACCGGCACTTCTTCGGCTCGCCGTTGAACATCAAACGTGCCGGCAAACGCCTTTTCTTCCAGCCAACGGCCCAAAGTATGGCGCAGCAGCTTGCGCCGCTGGCTGAACGCTACCTGCACCATCTCCGTCATCAACGGGATGGCCACAGGAACCGGGTTTTCAAGCGGCACCATGCGCACCACGGCACTGTCGACACGCGGTGGCGGGTCAAACGCATCTGGCGGCACAAACAGCACGTTTTCCATGGCGTAGCGCCACTGCAGCATGACCGTGAGGCGGCTGTAATCGCTGGTGGAGGGTTGCGCCACCATGCGGTCGATAACTTCTTTCTGCAGCATGAAGTGCTGGTCTTGCACGACGTCGATGTGCTCCAGCAGGTGGAAAAGAATCGGCGTTGAAATGTTGTACGGCAGATTACCCACCACGCGCAATTTGCGCGGTGCAACGGTAGCGCCTAGCGCACCGAAGTCCACGCGCAACACATCAGACTCGACCACTGTCAATTGCGGATGGTCGCGCAGCTTGCGCGCCAGATCGCGATCCAGCTCGATCACCGTCAACTGGCCCAAACGCTCCACCAGCGGCTGGGTCAACGCGGCCTGGCCGGGGCCGATTTCGATCATCGCATCGCCGGGCGTGGGTGCAATGGCATCGACGATGGCGCCGATGATGCCTTGGTCGGTCAGAAAATGTTGACCGAAGCGCTTGCGCGGGATGTGCCCTGAAGATTTCAAAATGAAGTATCCGGTTTACTGCGGCGGCTCGCGCATTTCGACATACGCACGCGCGCGAACCTCGTCCAACCAGGTGGAGTAGGACTCGTCAAGCTTCTTCTCGCGCAGGGCGTTGCGCACCATTTCACGCTGCTCTTTGGGCGTGAGCTTTAACTCGCGCTGCTCCAGCAACTGGATCAAGTGCACACCATAACGCGACACCACCGGATTCGAAATCTGGCCAATCTTCATGGCATCCAGCACTTCTTCGAATTCCGGCACGAACTGGCCAGGGCTACTCCAACCCAAGTCGCCGCCTTCGCTGGCGCTGCCGTCCTGCGAATATTCGCGCGCCAGGTTGGCAAACTCGGCTTGGCCGGCTTCAATGCGGCGCTTGAATCCGTTCAAACGTTCAATGGCGGCAGCTTCCGTCAACTCGGCGCTAGGCCGCAGCAAAATATGCCGCGCATGGTTTTGCGGCACTGCCGTGGGCATACCAGACTGCTGCTTATCCAATACCTTCAAGATATGAAAACCAGCCGGCGAACGCAAAACAGCGCTGTAACCGCCCACCTTCACGTCACGCACACCGTCCACAAACAATTGTGGGTAACGGTCTGCGGTGCGCATACCCAACACACCGCCGCTCGTTCGGTCAGGTGCATCAGAAGCTTCTCGCACCAGTGCCGAGAAGTCAGCACCACCCTTGGCTCGGACCAGCAACGCATCGGCCTTGGTCTGCAGCGTTTTGACTTGATCTGCGGACGCACCTTCAGGCACCGCCACCAACAGCATCGCCAGGTTCAATCCCTCAGGGGCTTTCTGGGCTTCGTTTTGCTGTTGGCGCAAGTACTGGTCGACATCTGCGTCGGTAATCTTCACGCGCGAATCCAGTTCTCGCTCACGCAAGCGCGTCAGCATCATCTGGTTGCGCAGTTCTTCGCGGAAACGCGCCACCGGCAGGCCTTCGCGGGCGACACGTCGGCGTAATTCAGGCACATCGATCTGGTTCTGCCGGGCCACAGCCTGCTCGGCAGTATCTACCGCAGCGTCATCCACTTTGACGCCGTTTTCGCGTGCGATCTGCAGTTGGGCTTTTTCCAAGATCAGCCGTTCCAGGACCTGCTGCGTCAGTTCAGCCGGGCTGGGCTGAGGACCACCTTGCTGGGCCAGTTGCTGAGACAGCCGCGCCAGCCGTGCTCGCACTTCGTTGTTGGTGATGGGCTCCGAGTTGACCACGGCGACGATGAAGTCGGCCTGGCGCGCGGCTTCCTGCCCTGGTGGCGCAGCATTGATGCTGCCAAAGGCGTTGCCGGCCTGGCCGGACGGACGCAATCCCTGCGCCAGAGCCGGCCAAGCGGCCAGCACGATCAGGCTGCTCGCAGCCAGTTGAAAAAAACGATGGTTCATGTTGCGGTTCAAAAATGACGTGGACGTCTTCAGTCGTATTGGCCAAAACGACTCGGGGTCGTCGTGTTTTCGCGTAGGTACTGGTAACGAGGAATGTTCTCTCTGAGGGCCGCGAGAGGACTCGCGCCCAGACGGGCAAAACCAACAAATTCGATCTGGAACAGGATCTTCTGGTTCACGGTATCGGTACTGCGCTGCAGCCGTTCAATGACGATACGGCCTAACCAGCAACCGGCGTCGTATTCGAAGCCCATCACCGAGTCCACCATTTTGTTTTCTTGCAGGCTGTAGTTCAGGCGGCCCACGCTGTACCAGCGCCCTTCACCTTGCCCCCTGCCCGGGCCAAGGTTCTTGCCTTTGTCGCCCCACAAGTCGTTCAGCGGCCACTGCCAACTCACATCGACCGACTCACTCTGGTCGCGCCGGTACCGGTAGGCCGCGCTGATGGAGCGGTAATCGCTCGGGCTCCAACGGCCGCTGAGCAAGGCCCGTTCCGAACGGTTGGTCTTCTGGTTGTATTGCACCGTGGCGTCCGTGGACCATTTGCGGTCCCAATTCACCGAGGCACCTGCCAGAAAATCGCTCAAGCGATCGACCACCGGCGCGACGCCCGGCATGGTCACCAATTGGTCTTTGAAACGCACACGCTGCGCAACACCAAAACGCGCATATTCTTCGGCCGTTTCGGCGTTCAGAAAACGCGTGGTCAGGCCCAAGGTCAGCAGATTGCTGTCGGAAATTCGGTCATGCCCGCTGAAAGTGTTCTCGGTGAACACGGTGGCGAAGTTGAAATCGTTCTGAACGGTGTCGTAGATCGGCAGATAGTTCTGGTTGCGATACGGCGTGTTCACGTAGAAGGCACGCGGCTCCAACGTCTGGGTCACGTTCTTGCCAAAGAAATTGGCAGCACGCTCAAAAATCAAGCCCGTATCCAGACTGAACGTAGGCACGGTCACCGTAGCGCTGTTCATGCCATTCGCCAAACGCTCGTCGAACTGGTAGTTGGTCGAGTTGAACATCAGCTTCGGCGTGACAAACCAACCTGGCGCCAACCATGGGCGGCTGATCTGCCCGGTAATGAAGCTGCGCTTGGCATTGGGTTGCAAGGTCAGGCGTTTGTCCGCCTCGAACTGGGTGTAGTCGGCGTCCAGCGAGTAATCAAAGCCCCCCACGTCGTAACGCGCATAACGGCCCACCCATTGGGGCAAACGGTCGTAGGGCGGCACGATCGGTGTGGCGGCGTCTTGCAACGTCTGCCACTTCAACGCCCGAATGCTGCTGGAGAAATTGCCCGATGCCCAGGACAAGGTGCCGTCGTTCGCCAGCAAGCGCTCGGTCAATGACTCACTCTGCAGACCAAAATCGCTCCAGTAATTGTCGTCGCTGACACGGTTGAGGTTAAGGTTCAAGCCGAGCTTGCCCAGCCCTGAAATCCCGGTATCGATCGACCCGGAATGCTTGGCGGCATAACTCCAGCGCTCCCGATCGCGCAACTTGTCGTCGGGCATGTAACTGCCACGCAGCGTGCCGTTATAGGTCGGCTCCAAATAGCGAAACTCGGCCCCCATATCGATGCCGCGTTTGGTCATGATCGTGGGGAAAAACGTCGCATCGCGGTTGGGCGCAATGTTCCAGTAGTAGGGCACGGTGGTTTCCACACCGTTCAGGTTGTCGAGCCCCACAGTGGGCGGCAGAAAACCTGACTTACGCTTGTCGGTGAGCGGAAAGCTCATTTCAGGAAACGCCAGAATCGGTACATCCTGAAAGCGCAGCACGCCACCTTCGGCAATGCCGACTTCCTCTTCCGTGTCGATATTCAAGGTTCGCGCCTTGAGCATCCAGGCCGGCATCCAGCTCGGGCCACCTTCACGGCGGCAGGTGCTGTAAGTGGCATCGCGCAACAGCAGGCGCTTGTCGTCCAAAAACTCGGCCCGCGACGCATCTCCCTGACCGCCGTTGGCCAGAAATTTGTAGGTTGGCTTCTCGAAGAAACCCTCAAATGCATCAACCTTCAGCTCCAGGCGCTCACCCGTATAGATGTTGCCACCACGGTTGACGTACACATTCCCCTGGGCTTTGGCCATGTCGTCGGCCTGGGTGTACTCCATGCGGTCGGCACGCACCACCATATCGCTCTTGCGCATCACGGCGTTGCCTTCCAGCACCAGGTTCTCATCGGCCTGGCCGCTGCTGCGGTCGCCATAGTAGAAAGTGGGCGACTGCTCTCGCATGATGGTCGGCACTTGCTCAGCCAACATGGGGCTGGTACGCAAGCGCAGCGGTGCGTCGTCAGCAGCTTGGGCGTGTGCGGCACGACCACCCGACACCACACACAACAAAGCAGCCACCACGGCCACAGGAGTCCGGGCGAATCGGGCGCGGCCACTAATGGGCGGGTGGTAAGGCTTCAACAGAACAGACATCAGAGAAATGATTCGAACGGACAAAACGGACTATTGTGCAGCTTTGGCGCAGGTTGATGTCCCCGCATGCACGCCACACTGAACAGGCCGAAACCCGCGCACGACGTCCGGCAGGACCGGATTTGTAGAATGGATTATCCATGAGCCACACCTCCTCCCCCGTTTCCCCCGTGTCTACGCCCAACTCCATACCGCCAACGGCCGCCTCTGCCACTACATCTGCCGCCATCGAATGGGCTGACACCCAGCGCCAGAGCGCCTTTAACGCCTGGCTGGCCGAAGTGGCCGCTGCCCACCAGTTGCGCCCGGAAACCGTCCGTCTGGCCTCGGCCGACGCCAGTTTCCGCCGTTATTTCCGCGTCGACACCGTGGGTGGCGCCAGCCGCATCATCATGGACGCCCCGCCGGACAAGGAAAACAGCGAACCCTTTGTGCGCATTGCCGCGCTGATGGGCCAAGCCGGCCTGCGCGTGCCCGAAGTGCTGACCTGGGACGCCCCGCAAGGCTTCATGCTGCTGACCGACCTGGGCAGCGACACCATGATGGCACGCATCGACGCGCAAAACCCCACGGCCAACCAGCCGATGTATCTGCAAGCCGTGGACAGCCTGCTGCGCCTGCAACAAGCCTCCAAGCCCGGCGTGCTGCCCGAATACAACGAGGCCCTGCTGCAGCGCGAGCTGAGCCTGTTTCCCGACTGGTATCTCACGCAACACCGTGGCGTGGTGCTCGACAACGACATGTTGAACACCCTCTCCACCGTGTTCAGCAAGCTGGTGGCGCACAACCTGGCCGCGCCGCAGGTCTATGTGCACCGCGACTTCATGCCGCGCAACCTGATGGCCGGCACGGCCGACCATCCCGACCTGGGCGTGCTCGACTTCCAGGACGCGGTCTACGGCCCCATCACCTACGACATTGCCAGCCTGATGCGCGACGCCTTCCTCACCTGGGACGAAGACTTTGTGCTCGACATCACCGTGCGCTACTGGCAGCAAGCCAAGAAGCTCGGCCTGGTGGGTGCGGCCAGCGCCAGCGGCTGGGGCGACGACTTCGGCGCCTTCTACCAAGGCGTGGAGTGGATGGGCCTGCAACGCCACCTCAAAGTCGCCGGCATCTTTGCGCGCCTGACCTTGCGCGACGGCAAACCCAAATACCTGGCCGATACGCCACGCTTCATCCATTACATCCGCAGCACCGCCGGCCGCTACCGCGACCTGATCCCGCTGATGCGCCTGGTGGACAAGATTGAAGGCACCACACCCGTCACCGGTTTCGCCTACGGGCGGATGTAAGCAAAATTGGCTTTCTACGCATACACAGCAAGCGCAGAAAGCTTCTCTTTCAATAGCAAAAATGCCCCGTTTTTACTGTCCCGCCCCGCTGGCCACGGACGCCACGCTCGACCTGCCACCCGGCGCCGCGCGCCACGTGCAGGTGCTGCGGCTGCAGCCCGGCGACACCATCACGCTGTTCAACAGCTGCTTTGGCGCGCCTGCAGAGTTGGCACATCAGGCGACGGGCGACAGCTTTGAGGCCACCATCGAGCGCATGGGCCGCAGCGACGTGGTGGTGCGCGTGGGCGCCCGCCAACCTGCCACCCACGCCCCGCTACGCCCGGTGCACCTGGCCGTGGGCATGCCCGCCAACGACCGCATGGACTGGCTGGTCGAAAAAGCCACCGAACTCGGCGTCGCCAGCATCCAACCCTTGCTCACCGAGCGCAGCGTGCTGCGCCTGAGCGGTGAACGTGCCGAGAAAAAGATCAACCACTGGCGCGGCGTTGCCATCGCCGCCTGTGAACAGTCGGGCCACAACCTGGTGCCGCCGGTGTTCGACATGGGCACGCTAAGCGACTGGCTCAAGGCACAACCGGCCACGTCGACAACCACTCGCGGCCTGCTCTCGCTGCGCCCCGGCACGCAACGCCTGGGTGAACTGGTGGCACCGCTGGCTGATAACGCCCCCGTCCTGTTTTTAAGCGGCCCCGAAGGCGGCCTGAGCGCAGCCGAAGAAGAACTCGCCATCAGCCGAGGCTTTGCGCCCGTCACCCTGGGCGCCCAAGTCTTGCGCTCTGAAACCGCGCCGCTGGCCGCTCTGGCCCGGCTGCTTTGTTAAAGACCCACTCCGACATGAATCTGCATGATCTAGACGGGCCCCAAGGAAACGACGGGCCCGCCGAAGCGATTTCCGTCGCCGACGCCAGCCTGGCGAGCTACTTTCGCGACACCGAAGACGTGGCCGAATTCCCCTCGGCCTGGCGCATCGAGCAACAGGGCCCGCTGTTCACCGCGCTGCAGGGGCTGTTCCACGGCCCCGCCGGCCTGGTGCGCCTGCGTGTGTGGGTGTTCATGGAGCTGCTGGCGCAAGACGCACAAAGCCTGAGCCGCGAGCAACTCGACACGCTGTTCTACGCCGTGCGTCCCGAAGCGTTGGAAACCGTGTTCAAGCGATTCCGCGACACCCAACTGCTGCTGTGGGACGAAACCCAGCGCCGCTACAGCCTCACGCCGCTGG
The DNA here is from genome assembly GCF_049860745.1 of Hydrophilobacter chitinilyticus. Classification (GTDB taxonomy): domain Bacteria; phylum Pseudomonadota; class Gammaproteobacteria; order Burkholderiales; family Burkholderiaceae_C; genus Rhodoferax_B. Next base: position 6,021,429 of record NZ_CP187561.1, read on the forward strand.
CGCAGCAGTTGTCGCAAATCCTCGCGCCGTTGGCACGCGAACCCCAAGACGATGACGATGAACTCGCCGGTCTGCTGGGCCAGGTGCTGGGCGCCGAACAGTTGGGCACGCTAGAGGCCGGCCAGGTGCGCATGCTGCAAGCTCAGTTAGGCCGGCTGCACGATGCGTTTTCTGATGCCATCGCCAGCGGCTCCGAGTTCCGCCTGCGCGAAGCGCGCAAACGCTACGACCGCGCGGCCGCGTTGATCGACAAGGCCTCCACCGCCATCACCACACTCATCAGCAACGCCCACGGCCACCTGGCGCTCGAAAAAGCCGCGCGCACCTTGGGCCAGGCCCAATCGCGCCTGCTCGCCATGGCCAGCCAGTTCAACCGTGCGCTGCAACAGGTTGACCGGCAACGGGTCACGCTGGGCACCACCGGCATCACCAGCACCGATGTGAAACGTTGGCTGCAAACGGTGCCCAAGCCGCACACCTTGCTGGACGACGCGCTCGCCCAAGCCACCGCCACGTCGATGCTGCTGCAGCACGAACTGCTCGACGTGGCTGAGGCCGAGTTTGAACGCGACCGCCCCAAAGCCCTGGCGCCCGATGAATTGCCCAGCTCGCAAGTCGCCCCCGAGGGTAACCTCCACGCCGTGGCCTTGCCGCTGGAATTGGGCGCGCTGTCCAGCATCCTCGCCAGTTGGGATCTCGCCGCCGAACAAGCCAGCCAAGCCGCCGATGCCGACAGTCCCGCCGTGCTGTCTTACGACGTGGCCGACGCCTTGTTGGGCGACCTGCCCGAGACCGCACGCTACGCCCAAATCGCCTACAAAGCGCAGTTGCTGCCACTGCTGGGCGACGCCCAGGCCACGCAATTACAAGGCGCCACCGGCGACCTGGCGCGCCAACCCTGGCGCGTGGTGTGGAACGCCAAACAGCGCCGCATCAAACACCCCGCGCTGGAAAAAATCAGCACCGGCCAACTGGTCTCGCTGCGCACACCTACCGCACCTGAAGCTACGCCAGAAGCAGCGCCTGCCACAACCGATGCCAGCGCAACCCCAACACCTTCTGAGCAGAAAGAAAACTAAATCATGGACGACGCCGCGCTGCTCATCGCCGAACTCCTCACGCGCCGCTTCCTGCCGCGCACCCACCCGCGTGTGAAACGCGCCCTGGTCAACGCCGAACTGTTTGCCCAAGTGGAGCAACGCCTGGCCGACGTGGGCCTGCGCTGGATGGACAACATCTACGCCGACCACGTCAGCGTGGCCCTGCTGCCCGCCGCGCAAAACCCTATCCTGGGCGAGGCCGGCATCAACGCCAACAACAACATGGAGCTGCCGCGCGATGGCGTGGCGCTGCTGGTGGTGTTGTGGGCGCTGATCATCCTGCCCAAACGCGAACGCCAGACCAGCCGTGTCGAGCCCGACGTACCGCAAAACGAAATGTTCGCCGGCAGCAAACCCATGCCCGCCGTGCGCGACGTGAGCCCCGTGCTGTCGTACAAAGCGCTGCTGGAAGACTACGGCCCGCAGCTTGGCAAAAAGACCCGGCTCGACGTCAACCTGAAGCTGCTGGAGCGGCAAAACTTCATCGTGCGCAAACTCGACGACATCGCCGAAGGCCCGCTGCTCGACGTCTTGCTCGACTACGACATCCTGGCCCCGCGCATCCTCGACGGCGCGCTGGCCGACGTGCTGCTGCGCGAACGCGCCGAGGCACCACCAGAAGCTCCCGCTCCTGAAACCCCATCCGAATCCGATACAGCCCCAACGACCTAAGCCATGTTCCACCTGCAAAGCCTAGAACTCGTCCACTGGGACTACTGCCAACGCGTCAGCCTGCCGCTCGACGCCTCCATCATCACCATCGCCGGCCCCAACGGCTCGGGCAAGACCACGCTGCTCGACGCCATGCGCACGCTGCTCGGCCTCAAGTGCTCGGCGCCGCGCGACTACAAAACCTACGCGCGCCACGCCGGCGCCAACGTCGCCTGGCTGCGTGCCGTGGTCGACAACCGCGCGCAAAACCGCCAGACCTCCAGCCGCCCGTTCGCCAAACAATTGATGTACAGCGACCAGGTCACGCTGGCTTGCCGCATCGAGCGCAACGGCGGCGACTGGCAGCGCCGCTACCTGGTGGTGGAGGGCGATGCCAGCATCGAACAACTGCGCGACACGCCCGACAAAGACCTCGGCCTGATGGGCGTGGAGGCCTGGGGCCGCGTGCTCGCCGGGGCAGGTTTGTCGCCGGCCATCTGCAAGGTGTTGTCGCTGGAGCAGGGCCAGACCGACCGCCTGTGCGAGTTCAGCCCACGCGAACTGCTGCGCCTGATCTTCGACGTGTTTGGCGACCAGGACGTGCTCAACGACTACGACACCGCACGCCAGCACCAGCAGCAACTGGCTCGCGAAATGGGCCAGGCCGAGCACGAGCTGGACCACAGCAAGGCTCAACTGGCCGAACTGCAAAGCCGCGTGGCCAACTTCAAAAGCTGGCAGCACAAAGTGCAGGAGCAAGAGCGCCTGTCCACCGAAGTGGTGCCGGTGTTGGAATGGCACGACCAACGCCAAGGCCTGCTGAAACGCAGCCTGGAACAACGCCGCCAGCGCCAGCATGCCGCCAGCCACAAGGCCGAGCGCGCTGCGCAAACTGCACAACTGCTGGCCCTGCTCAACGCCCGCACCCAGGCCGACACAGAGAGCACGCAACTGCTGCAAGAGCGCGATGCCGCCGCTATCCAACGCGACACCACCCGCGACCTGGAGCGCCCGCTCGAAGCCCTGGCCAAACGCGAAGCCGAACTGCTGGCCCTGGTCGACAAAGAGAGCGACGCCGAAGCGCTGACCGCACACCTCGACAAGCTACGCACGCAAGAATCTGCGCTACAGCAAAAGCATAGCGCGCTACTGCAAAAGCGCGAGCTGGCTGCAGCTTCACATGCTGCGCTGGAAGGCCAAAACACCCCACCCATTCCGGAAGACGCCCGCCGCCTGCGCCAGCGCCTGCAAGGCAAAAACATCGCCCACCGTTTCCTGGCCGAAGTGGTGGAAGTGCGCGACGAACACTGGCGCGCCGCCATCGAAGGTGTGCTGCGCGCCTCGCGCTGGACGGTGCTGCTGGAAGACGCGGGCGACGTCGACGCCGCCGACACCATCGCCAGCGCCGACCGCTACCGCCACTACATCACCGCGCCCGGCGACACGGCGCCAGCGGGCGACGCCAACAGCCTGCTGGCCCACATCCGCTTCGACGCCAAAGTGCCACGCTGGCTGATCCAGCAACTGCAAAACCTGCGCTGTGTGGACAGCCCCGCCTCCGGCCGAAAAACCAGCGGCAGTTGGATCACGCCGCAGGCCTACAGTTTCGACGGGCGTGGCGCACGCTCGATGTGGGTCGAGCCACGCGACCACCAATTCGGCGCCGCTGCTCTCATCGCCCGACGCGAAGCCGTGGAGCGCGACCTGCGCAGCCTGGACGCGGCACTAGGCCCGTTGGGCCAAGAGCTGCGTGAAATTCGTGTGCAAATCAAGGACTGCCAACAGTCCCTGGCCGGCCACAGCGCCGCCCAGGAATTGGGCCAGCGCAACGACGAATTCAGCGCCGCAAAGCTTGCCCTGCCCGCCGCCAAACAAGCGCGCATTGCGGCGGCCCAACACTGGCAAACGCTGGACACCGCCTACACCGCCGCCAAAGCGCGCCACCAAGAGGCAGACACCCAATACCGCCAGTTGGAACACAGCCAGCGCAGCAAAAACCAAGAGATCGACCGCCTCACGCTGGACCTGGCCACACGCCGTGGGCAACACCGCGCCGATGTGGATGCCTCGGGTCTGCAGCGACAAAAATTCCCGGCCCACTGGTTGCGGCCCGAGAAGGTGCAAGACCTGGTGCGCCAATACCTGAACGCCACCCAGGCACGTCTGCGCCTGCAGTCGGTGCACGACGAGCTGCAACTCGACACCTGGGAAAAAGACGCCACCGTGGAAGAACGCTTCCGCCGCATGGAAACCACCGTGCGCGAACAAGGCTACAACCTCGACGACCACAAAGCGAAGAACGCGCAGGCCGCGATTGCCGTGATGAACGCGCGCGAGAGCTACATCGAAGTGCTGCGCAGCACCGTGCGCCGCTACCGCAAGAACATCCAGGAGTTGGGTTTGCTGGCGGGTGTCGACGTCAACGCCGAGCTGCCGTTGCTGGAGAACGAAGACACCGTGCTGGCCCAGGCCGGCCTGAAGGTGCACTTCAACTTCGACGGCAAGGGCAGCATCGGCCTGAACGACGGCGAAGCCTCGGGCGGCCAACAGGTGATCAAGTCGCTGATCCTGCTGGTGGGCTTGCTGAAAGACGAAGAAAGCGCCTCAGGCGGCTTCGTCTTCATCGACGAACCCTTTGCCCATCTGGACGTGCGCAACATCCAACTGGTGGGCCACTTCCTGCGCTCCACCCAGGCGCAATACGTGCTGACCACGCCGATCACGCACAACCTGGAAGTGTTCGAGCCCGCCGAGATCACGCTCATCACCAGCAAGAAACCCAAAGACTCACGCTGGGCACCACCGATTGCGGTAGCCAAGCGGCGCGGGCCGGTGGAGTTGAAGGCGGCGTAAGACTCATCCCAAACTCATCCCAAGCGTATGGCTCTGCAAACCATTTCCACAGGTAGAAATCGCCGCTCAAGGCAAACCGCAGAGCCATTTTCGAATGTGCCGGCTTTGCCAAATGCACAAGCCGAGGTACTGAAGCGATGGTTGAAGTCACATGCCAATGAACGCACTTGGCAGTCGCTGTTGGAAAAGGCTGGTAGAGACCATCTCGACACGGCACATGCACTACTGCAAAACTTGCTTGAAACGGGAGTCGTTCAGGTCAAGCAAATTTTTAAAAATGCGCAGTGGTGGGACGATCGCGTAGTTTGGCGCGATCTACCCCGTCTACAAAGCGCATTCGGCGTGCAGTCTGCAGACGAACGCTCTAGTGAACGGCAGGAACTGAAGCAACAGTTTCGAGCACTGACAGCCGAAGCTCCGTGGGCAACGTCAGCGGCAGAAAGTTGCACGGAAACCGAATTGCCTCTCGCCACCTTGCGCAGCCGCCATGAACTGTTGCGCGGCCTTTGCCTCTGGGAAACCGAGCAGCGCTTTGGAGTACGTCAAGACTTTTCACTCTTTGCACGGCCACATACCAAAGCCATCAGCAAAGCTGAATGGGACTGGCTGGAAGCCAACCTCTCGCTAGAAGACTTACGGATCGCACGGTTTCAGCCGGTACTTTGGCTTGGCGGTGCATTAGGCCTGCAAGGCCCCAAAGGCCAGACAGATGTGGGCATGCTGGGCTTTGTTTGCCTACCGGCGAAAAGCTTTACGTCACCGCTTGCTGTGACCCGTGCCCCTACTCACTACTGGCTACTAGAAAATCGCGCAAGCTTTGAGCGCAACGCCATCAACGCCGCGCCGTCAACTTGCGTTATCTGGCTTCCCGGCCGCCCCTCGCAAGATTGGCTCACGGCGATGGGCTGGCTTCTAGACCAAGCGCCGGCACCTGCTGAAATCAGCTGTGACCCCGACCCGGCAGGCATTGAAATCGCACTCACCGCTGGTGAGTTATGGAGACAACGAGGCTTGCCTCGGCAGAGCGAAAACATGGCTCCGGTGCATTGGCAGAACGCAAAAACCACACCACTGAATCTTTACGACCAACAAACCCTAGAGCGCTTGAAGCTGCGCAGCGATCTGCCTGCCGACCTGAAGATGTTGTGCGAATTTCTCTCCAATCAAAACTGCAAAGCCGAGCAGGAAGGCTGGCTCTGACAACGGCATAAGATCCCGACATGAACCGCAACCTATGGCTCCTGGCGCTCTGCCAGGGACTCTTTCTCACCAACAACGTCACGTTCATTGCCATCAACGGGCTGGTGGGTTTGAGCCTGGCACCCCGCGGGTGGATGGCCACCTTGCCGGTGATGGGCTACGTGGTGGGTGGCGCACTGAGCACTGGCTTGGTGGCGCGTACCCAGGCGCGTTGGGGCCGCAAGGCTTCGTTTCAAATGGGCTTGGTGGTGGCGGTCGTGTCGGCATTGTTATGCCTGCTGGCCGTCCATATCGGCAGCTTCTGGCTGCTGTGCACGGCCACCGTGGTGGCGGGCTATTACAACGCCAATGCCGGGCTGTACCGCTTTGCCGCCGGGGAGTTAAGCGCACCAGCGGCACGCGAAAAGGCCGTTTCATTGGTGATGGCGGGTGGCCTGCTTGGCGCGGTGGCGGGGCCGAACCTGGCGCATCTCACACGTGACTGGCTGCCGCAGCCTTTTGCGGCAGCCTACCTGGCGTTGGCCGGCATCGGCTTGCTGTCGATGCTGGTGCTCAGTGGTATCCAATTCCCGCCGGTCGCAGCCAAGGCGGCCAGCGCGGGTGCACGTTCGTTGAAAGAGATTGCACGCCAGCCCGTGTTCATCGTCGCAGCACTCACTGGCGCCTTGGGCTATGGGGTGATGAATCTGCTGATGGCCTCCACACCGATTGCCATGCAAGTCTGTGGCTTGCCATTTCGCGATGCGGCCCTGGTGCTCGAATGGCATGTGATTGGCATGTTTGCGCCAGGCTTTTTCACCGGCCATTTGATACGCCGTTTTGGCACACTGCAGGTCATGGCCGTAGGGGTGTTGCTTTACCTCGGCTGCATTGCGGTCGCGTTAGGCGGGCAAGAGCTGCATCAGTTCGGCGTTGCGCTGTTTCTGTTGGGACTGGGCTGGAATTTTGTGTTCACCGGCAGCACCACCTTGTCGATGCAGGCCTACCGGCCTGAAGAACGCGACAAGGCACAGGGCCTGTTGAATTTTCTGGTGTTTGCCACACTGGCACTGAGTTCATTGGCCTCAGGAGTCTTGGTGACCACCCAAGGCTGGAACTGGTTGAACCTGAGTTCGTTGGCTCCGGTGCTGCTGGCAGGCGCCAGCCTGGTGTGGCTGGTGCTGCAGCAGCATCAACTCAAGACTCGGCCGTAAACCCGATCGCCTTGACGATCGGGCCCCAGCGCTCGGTGTCGGCCTTCAGCGTGGTGGCCAGTTCTTCAGGGGTGGACGATTTCACTTCCAGGCCCATGGCGGCCAAGCCGTCAATCGTTTCTTTGTCGGTCAGTGCCTTGCGCACGGCGGCGTTGGCGCGTTGCACCACGTCGGGTGCGGCCTTGCCGGGCAGGTAGAAGCCAAACCATTCGTTGTAGACCAGGCCATTCAGCCCTTGCTCGACCAGCGTGCCGGTGCCGGGCGAGAACTTGCTACGGGTAGCGCCCGAGGTGGCCAATAGCCGCGCCTTGCCGCCGCTCAGGTGCGGCAAGAACTCACCCACAGGCGCTGACACGGCAGCAATCTGCCCGCCCAGCATGTCCAGGATGGCGGGTTGCGATCCACGGAAACCAATGTGGCGCAACTCGACCTTGGCGGAGCGGCCGATCAGCTCGCCCACAAAGTGCGGCACCGAACCTGGGGCGGGGGAACCGAAGTTGGCGTTGGTAGGGTTGGCTTTGCACCACTCCAAAAACTCGGGCACGGTTTTCACCGAGGCGGGCACTTGGGGCCCCACGGCAAAACCCATGTCGAACACCACGCCCATCGACACCGGCGTGAGGTCGGCCACCGGGTCGTAAGGCAGCTTTTTGTAGGTGTGCGGGTAGATGCCCAGCATCGACATCGGTGTGACCAGCAGCGTGGCGCCGTCGGGGGCCGAGGTCTTTAGCAGCGAGATGGCGATCTGGCCACCGGCGCCGGTGCGCGTGTCGACCACCGCCGACCTGGCGTAGCCACCAGCCAGTTGGGTGGCGACGCGGCGGGCCAGGGTGTCGACCGTACCACCAGCGGCAAAGCCGGTGAGGATTTTGGCGTTGTCGATGCTCTGGGCACGGCCCAGCAGTGGCAGGCTGGTGGCAGCCGTTGCAGCAGCAAGCTGCAGCAGGGAACGACGTTGAATATGAAGGCTAGGGGCCATGGTTTTGTCTCCTGTATTTTGGTCAGTGGCGAAAGCAAAACGTTATATATAAAAACGTTTAAGGCGTTATTTTGCCCCCAGCCGCGGCCCGGTAGTTGGCTTTGAAATGCTCCGGAACCCGCTCATCAAAACCAAAGGCCACGCGCCGCACTTCGGGGCTGTCGTTCGGCTGGTGGCCCACACCCAAGGCCGAAGCGCGCGGTGCGGGAATCGCCACCACCGTGCCGCTCAAACGCCCCAGACCGGTGATCTCGCACTCGACCACATCACCCGGGTCCACCGAGCGCGAGTGGCACGGCGTGCCCATCAAGATCACATCACCCGGCACCAACGTGATGTGGCGCGCGATGTCGGCAATCACGTAGTGCGGGCCCCAGATGGTCTCGTCGCCGATGTGCGCTTCTTGCACCACCAGGCCGTTGCGGTAGGTGCGCAAGGTTTGCGCGAACAGGTTGACGCCGCGCACGATGCCGGGGCCGATGGGCAGCAAGGTGTCCGCCCCTTTCACGCGCAGCATGCTGCCTTGGTCGGTGTCGCGGTAGTTTTGCAGGCCCATGTCGAGGGCCGGGCAAAAGCCTTCGATGTAGTCCCAGGCTTCATCGGGCAACACGTTGCGGCAGGTCTTGCCAATGACCACGGCGTATTCGCCTTCGTAGTTCAGGTACAGGCTGTCGGCCGGCTTCAAGATTTCGCAACCGTGGCCGTTGAGCGAGGTGGGCGGCTTGGTGAAGTAGGTGGGTGTTTCGCTCGGCTTGGGCGCGTTGCGTGTCTCGAAGCTGCGCGAGCTGTAGGAGATGTGCACGGCGATGATCTTGCTGGGGGTGACGGGTGGCAAGTGCTGCACATCGGCTGGATCAACCACGCGCGCGTCATCTAACCGCAATTGGCCTTGCTGCGGGCCGTCTTCGATGATGGTGCCCCAGGCAACGCTACCGCCCACCAGCACACGGCGGCGCTCGACACGCGGGCCATGCATCACGGCTGGCAATGCTTGGATCGGAAATTCAAAGTTCATACAGACTCCGCGTCAAACCACATGTGGATGTTGCCTGTGCCACGGGCGTTCTCATAGGCAGACAAGGCCTCACCTTTGGCGCGGCAAGCTGCGCCCCCCATGGCGCCCACCATCTGCAAGTAATGCGCGCCAAAAGCCTCCCACGGCTTCTTGCGGTAGTCGTCGTCCCAGCGCTCCAACACCGTGTCGTGCCGACCTTGTTTGAAGAGTTCAATCGCGGCTTTGTCGCTGGCGATGTTTTCCGGGCGCGAGACGTTGCTCTCGTGAAAGATGCGCGGGTGGTTCGGCTTCCAGTCGATGGCGTTGAACTTGTGGCTCAACGCGCCCGAGGCCAGTAACACCACGCGTAAACCACTGCTGCGCACCGCCTCGGCAATCGCCTCGCCCGACTGCACAAAGTGCGGCCAATCGCAGTTCTGGCAGGAGCTGACGGTAACCACCGGCACGTCGGCCAGCTCCAGCCGCAACTGCTTCACCAGGTTGATGGTGGCGTATTGCTTGCCCAGTGCCGGGTTGTTGATGACGCGGTTGTAGCCGCCGCGTGCACGCGAGGCTTCTTCAATGGCCAGCGCCAGCGCCGGGTGGCCACGGTAGGCGTAGGGCACACCGTGCAAATACCAAGGCATTTCTTCCGAGATGTAGGTGCCCTCGTAGCGCGCGGCGCCGTCCACCAGGTGGTAGCCGGTGGTGAACCAGTGGCTGTCGAAGATGATGATGACGTCGGGCTTTGCGGCCGTGATCTTGGCGCGCAACCGCGCGTAGCCGGGGATCAAGTCCGAGTCTTCGCCCGCGCCCATGAGGCGGCGAAACTCTTCACATTGCATCAGGCCGGGGTGGTGCGAGACGAGGGCGCCGCCGACGATGCGGCCTTGGGGGTTTGTCATGGTTGCTCCTTGTTTTATAGCTATCTGCGCTTTCTCCATAAGCGCCAGCAGCCTCTTTTTCTTAAGACCTTTTAGCGGTGACTGAAGCTCGCCCTGAAGGGCTTTTTCGGCACCACCACGTCCTTCACATCACAAAAGAATTCAAAGCTCCAATCGCCGCCTTCGCGCCCCACACCCGAGCGTTTGATGCCGCCAAACGGCGCCGCCAAATCGCGGATGCCAAAGCTGTTGACCCAGATGAAACCCGTGCGCACCTGCTCGGCCACGGCGGTGGCGTGCGCGGTGTCGCCGTAGACCACGCCCCCCAAACCGTAGTCGGTGCCGTTGGCCAGGGCGATGGCCTCGGCATCGTCTGCAAAGGTTTGCAGCGTGAGCACCGGGCCGAAGACTTCGTTTTGCACGATCTCGCTGTTCTGCTGCAGGTGGGTGAGCATGGTGGGCGCGTAGTACTGCGCGCCAAACGGGTGCTGTGCGCCGCCCCACAGCAGTTGGGCGCCAGCGGCCACAGCGCGCTGCACAAAGCCCTGCACACGTTCGACCTGGCGCGGGTGGATGATGGGGCCGACCTCGGTGGCCTCATCTCGCGGGTCTCCCACGTTAAGCTTTTCCACATAGCCGCGCATGGCCGCCACAAAGGCATCACGCACCTTGTGGTGCACGAGGAAACGCGTGCCCGCCAAACAGACCTGGCCGGCGTTGCGATACATCAGCGCGCCGGTAGCGGCGGCGTTGTCGAGGTCGGCATCTTCCAGCACGATGAACGGCGACTTGCCGCCCAGCTCCAGGCTGCAGGGCACGAGGTTGGCGCCCGCCGCCTGCGCGATCCACTTGGCCGTCGGCACCGAGCCGGTGAACGAGATGCGCGCCAAGCGCGGGTCGCTCACCAGCTTGGCACCCGTGCCCGCACCGCTGCCTTGCACGATGTTGAACACGCCCGGCGGCAGCCCGGCGGCGTGCGCGCAATCGGCCAGCAGGCTGCTGGTGAGCGGCGCCCATTCGGGCGGCTTGACGATGACGGTGTTGCCGGCCGCCAGCGCCGGGCCGAGCTTCCACGTGGCCAGCATCAGCGGCGAATTCCACGGCGTGATGATGACCACCACACCGGCTGGATCGTGCCGCACCAGGTGTGTGGCCTGGTCGGTTTCGATGGGGCGGTCTTGCAGCGTCAGCGCGTGCTCAGCAAACCAGGTGAGGTTGAGCATGGCGCGCGGCACCACGCCGTGTTTCATGCGCGACAACAAAATGCCGGCGTCGTTGGATTCGACCTGGCAAAAGGCTTCAGCGCGTTTGCCTATCTCTGCGGCGAAGCGGTCGAGATAAGGTTTGCGCTCGGCCGCCGTGAGCGCGGCCCAGGCGGGGAAGGCGGCTTGTGCGGCTCGAATGGCGGCGTCCACATGCTCCGCCGTGCCTTCGCTGATGCGGCCCAGCAGGCTTTGGTCGATGGGGCAGTGCAGGTCGAACAACACCTTGGAGGCGACGCGCTCGCCGTTGATGTAGTGGTGCGGCGAAACAGGAAAACCTGCAACGTGAAGTTGGTCTGTGCTCAAAGGGATGTCTCCAATCATTTTTCGACCGGAGTGTGCGCGGCCCTTTGCTGTGCAACAAACGATAAATTTTGGTGTACTGTGAAGACTTGCTTATCAATCAGCCAGAACCCACATTTCGCCATGTCACTCCCCCGGTTCACCTCGCGCCAGCTCGAAGCCTTCGAAGCCGTGGCCGAAATGCGCAGCTTCACCGACGCCGCCGACCGCCTGGCGCTCAGCCCCTCGGCCGTGAGCCAATTGATCAACGAGCTGGAATCCACACTCGACTTCAAACTGTTTGACCGCAGCACACGGCGGGTGGAAATCTCCAGTGCCGGGCGCGAGTTTTTGGCATCGGCCGACTCAGTGTTGAAGCACCTGCGCCTGGCGCAGTCGGCCGCTGAAGACGTGCGCAACCGGGCCGCCGGCATCGTGCGCATTGCAGCGCCCCTGGTGGTGGCCAGCGTGATCTTGCCGCCGGTGATCAAGGCCTACGGCAGCACCCGGCCCAAGGTGCGTGTGCACATCCGCGACGTGCCGGTAGACCGGCTGGTGGACGCCGTGGCCAGCGGCGACGCCGACCTGGCCATGGGCCCCGACCGCGCCGTGGGCGACGATGTGGAGCGCATCGCGCTGTTCAACAGCCCATGGGTGATGTGGTGTGCCCCCAGCCATCCGCTAGCCAAAAAACGCAGCGTGACCTGGGCCGAGTTGCGCGCCCACCCGCTGGTGGCCGCCGGCCGCGACCACGAACGCAGCGTGGCGCAAATGCACGAAGCGCTGCCCGGCAACGAACGCATCACGCCGATTGACGTGGTGGACAACATCTCCACCGCCTTGGGCATGGCGGCCGCCGACCTGGCCGCCACCTTGTCACCCGCCTATGTGGAGGCGCTGGCCAAACCGCTCGGCCTGGTAAAGCGCAGCATCACCGACCCCGAGGTGATGCGCCAAGTGTGTTTGTACCGGGCCACACGCCGTGCCAGCGCACCGGCGGCGGAGGGGTTTGCGGAGTACTTGGCGGCGCACTTCACGGCGATTCAAACGGCTATCAAAAGCCCCGCCGCCGCACGCTCAAACAAACCGAAACGCAATGGCGCCTAGCGGGCCATAGTCGGCGTGGAAGGTGTCGCCCGCCGCGCCTGCCACGGGCCGTGTGAACGAGCCGCCCAGCACCACTTCGCCAGCGGCCAAGCCTTCATCGTGCGGGGCGAGCTTGTTGGCCAGCCAGGCCACGCCGTTGGCCGGGTGGTTGAGCACCGCTGCCGCCAAGCCGCTTTCTTCGATGACACCATTTTTGTAGAGCAACGCGCCGCTCCAGCGCAAGTCGACCGCATCGGGCTTGACCGGGCGGCCACCGAGCACGATGCCGGCGTTGGCCGCGTTGTCGGCAATGGTGTCGAGCACTTTGCGTGGGGCCTTGGTCACGCGGTCGAGTTGTTCGATGCGCGCGTCGATGATCTCGATGGCGGGCACCACGTAGTCGGTGGCGGCCAGCACGTCGAAGATGGTCACGCCTGGACCGCGCAAAGGTTTGCCGAGGATGAAGGCCAGCTCCACCTCGACACGCGGCAGGATGAAGCGTTGCAGCGGGATGTCGGCGCCCTCGGGAAATAGCATGTCGTCGGTCAGCGCGCCGTAGTCGGGTTCGGTGATCTGCGACGAGATTTGCATCGCGCGCGAGGTCAGGCCGATTTTGTGGCCGAGGATTTTGCGGCCCTCACTCAGCTTGATTTGCACCCAGGCGCGTTGGATGGCGTAGCTGTCGGCCATCTCCATCGCCGGGTAACGTATGGAGAAATGCTCTACCTGCACGCGTGTTTTTTCGGCCTGGTGCAGCTCGCGCGCCAGCGCCTGGTGTTGGTCGGGGGTCAGCATACCGGTCTCCTGGTTTTAGATTTCGGCCGAGTGTGCAATCCACTGCCCGCCACTACAAGCGATAGATATTGGTGAACTGCTTAGCGGCTCTTCACAATGGGGCACTAAATCACGATCATGGGTGCGTGTGCACAGGGTTACAAAATGAGCCGTTCACCCAGCCAAGGCCCGCCCATAATGCGCAGCCCGCCCGGTTACCAGATACCAGGGCTCTGTGTTTCGCTGGTGCTACGCCAGCCACCTTTTAGGAAGCATCATCATGGGTTTACTCGATTCCGTACTCGGCGCCGTCATGAACAACGGGCAATCGCCTAATCAAGGTCAAGCTGGCGCGGCCGCTGGCCTGGGCGGCTTGGGGGGTTTGCTGGGCGTGCTCGCCAGCAACCCACAACTCATCCAGGTGGTCACCAGCATGCTGGCCAACAACGGCAGCCAAGGTGGCCTGGGCGGTTTGATGGAGAAGTTCCAGCAAGCCGGCATGGGCGACGTGATCGGCTCGTGGGTGGGCAGTGGTCAAAACCACGCCATCTCGGGCGACCAACTCGGCCAAGTGCTGGGGCAAGATACTTTGTCGAACATTGCCGCCCAACTGGGCATGCAACCTGGCGAAGCCGCAGGCCAACTGTCGCAAGTGCTGCCAGGGCTGATCGACAAGCTCACGCCACAAGGTGCAGCGCCAGCGCAAGGTTTGGGTGAGCACCAAGACCTGTTTGGCATGCTGGGCGGACTGCTACAGCAAAAGTAGCACCTTGCGCTTAGCCAAACTGCCTGAAAGGGCGATTTGGCTTCAAAACACAAAAGCCGGTTTGCACCACGCAAACCGGCTTTTTGCTTGGGGTGTTGAAGCTTAAACGGTAGCTTCGGCGGGCACCGTACCTTGGGCCATGCGGCTCATGACGTGAGCCACAGCAGCGGTGAGTTTCTTGGCGTAGGGCACGTGCAGGAATTCGTTGGGGCCATGGGCGTTGCTCTTGGGGCCCAACACACCACACACCATCATCTGCGCCTTGGGAAAGCCCTTGGACAACATGTTCATCAGCGGAATGGTGCCACCCTGGCCGATGTAACCGCAGCCCGCGCCAAAGTGCGCTTGCGAGGCTTCTTGCAGCGCTTGCTCGAACCACGGTGCGGTGCTGGGGGCGTTCCAACCGGTGGCGGCGCCTTGGGCTTCAAAGGTGACCTTGGCTTGGTAGGGTGCGTTGTCTTCCAGCAGGGCTTTGAGTTGCTGCACGGCGCCTTCGGCCTCCACCAGCGGGGGCAGGCGCAGGCTGAGCTTGAAGGCGGTGTAGGGGCGCAGCACGTTGCCGGCGTTCTTGATTTCCGAGAAACCATCGGCGCCGGTCACACTCAGCGTGGGTGTCCAGGTGCGGTTCAGCAGGGCTTGCACCGGCTCGGTGGTGGTGGGCAGCGCAAAGGTGGTGCTGCCGCCGCAGTCGTAATGCGCCCACGGAAAGCGCTTGTAGATTTCATCACCCAGGATGGCTGCGGTGGCTTTGGCTTGGGCCAGGCGGTCGGCCGGCACTTCGCAGTGAAAGCTGGCGGGCAGCAGGCGGCCGGTGGCGCTGTCTTCCAGGCGGTCAAGCACCTGGCGCATGATGCGAAAGCTCGACGGCACCAGGCCGCTGGCGTCGCCCGAGTGCACACCTTCGGTCAAGATTTCGACCTTCAGCACACCGCTGGCCATGCCGCGCAGGCTGCTGGTGAGCCACAGTTGGTCGTAGTTGCCGGCGCCTGAATCGAGGCAGATCACCAGCGCCACATCGCCCAGGCGCGTGCGCAGTGCGTCCACATAGGGCAGCAGGTCGTATGAGCCACTTTCTTCGCAGGTTTCGATCAGGCCGACGATGCGCGGGTGGGGCACGTTTTGCGCCTTCAGCGCCTGGATGGCGGTGATGGACGCGTAGACCGCATAACCATCATCGGCGCCGCCACGGCCAAACAGTTTGCCGTCTTCGTACTTGGGCGTCCACGGGCCCAGGTCGTTGCGCCAGCCGGTGAACTCGGGTTGTTTGTCGAGGTGGCCGTACATCAGCACGGTCTCGGTGGTTTGGCTTTGGTGCGCGGCCACTTCGAAGAACAGCACCGGGGTCCGGCCTTCGATGCGCACGATCTCCAGCTTCAGCCCTTCGACCTTTTGCGCCTCGACCCACGTGGCGGCGTTGCGCAGCACGGTTTCTAGGTAGCCGTTGGCTGCCCAGTCCTTGTCGAACATCGGGGACTTGGATGGCACCTCGATGTAGCGCGTGAGCTCAGGAACGAGCACGTCGTCCCATTGGCGGGTGACTTGGCTGAGCGCCTGTTCGGCGTTCAGGCCAGAGGCGGGTAGATTGGGAACACGGGCATTCATGTGGGGGCTCCTCTAGGGCTGCTGGGGCGAATCCCACCAGTCTAGACCAAGGCCCCTACAAAACCAATGCCGGGGATATTGCCTCAGCGCTGTAGTCGGTAAACCTCGGTTGCCGTACCGCCAAACACGCGCGCTTGATGCTCCTGCGGCACCCAACTGCGCGCCAACGCCAGCCAGCGCGCGTAATCGCCCGCCAGCTCCAGCACCGGCCAGTCGCTGCCCCACAGGCAACGCTCGGGGCCAAAGGTGTCGAGCACCCATTGGCCGTAGCGTTGCAGCACTGCGCCGTCGCCGTGGGCGTCCGCAGGCGCGGCTTCGGTCCACAGGCCGGAGAGTTTGCACACCGCGCGGGTGTCGCGTGCGATCTGCGCCAGGCCGTCAGCCCAGGGCTGCCATTGGCCCTGCGCGATGTCCGGTTTGGCGCCATGGTCGATAACGATGCGCAGGTTGGGGTGGCGCTTGGCGAGCTGCACGATGCGCGGCAAATGCACGGGCTTGACCAGTGCATCGAACACCAGCCCGCAAGCGGCCATGGTCTCCAGCGCGGGCGCCAAGGCGGGCTGCAAAATCCAGTCGGGGTCGGCAATGTCTTGCAGCATCGGCCGCAAGCCTTTGAGCTTGGGGGCCGAGAGCGATAACGCGGCGATGCGTGCCGACGCCGTGGGCGCCAGCAAGTCCAGCCAGCCCACCACACCCAACACATCGGGAGCGTTGCGCGCCTGGTCAAGCAAAAACAGCGTTTCAGCTTCTGTCGGCGCGGCTTGCACCACCACACCGCCAGAGATGCCGCAGGGGCGGCTCTCGGCGCGCCAGTGGTCGATGTTCACATCGCGGTAGATGGGCGCCAGCGCGGGTGTGAGCCAGCCGTAGTCGCCACGGTCAAGCTGCCAAAGATGGAAGTGGGCGTCGATCATGTGGAAGCTTATACAGGCGTGGGCGCGTGGTCGGGAATCAAATGTTGTTGGCGCAGCGCCTGCCAGAACGCGGCCGGAATGGGGTGACCCATCATGGCGACAGCATCGTCCCAATGCGCCACGGTTTGCGGGCCAGCAATGACGATCTCGACGGCCGGGTGCGCCAGCGGAAACTGCAGCGCGGCGGCGCGCAATGGCACAGCAAATTCGGCACACGCCTTCTCTATGGCTGCGGTGCGCGTGATCCACTCCTGCGCGGCGGGCGCGTAATTGAAGCGTGCCGCCTGGCCACCCGACACCCCCGTCGCCAAGATGCCCGAGTTGTAGGCGCCAGCAAGCGCGATGCGCACGCCGCGCTCGGCACACAGCGGCAACAACTTGTCGAGCCCGCTGTGGTCTAGCAGACTGTAGCGGCCGGCCAGCATCAGCACATCCAGATCCGCTTGGGCCAACACGTCCAGGCACACCTGCACGTCGTTCACTCCCAGGCCAATGTGGCGCACCAGGCCCTCGGCCTGCATGCGGTGCAGCTCGGGCAGCGCCTCGGCCACCACTTGCGCCAGCACTTGGGGGTAGGCGTCGCCGTGGGTCACGCGGTCGCAGTCGTGGATGTAGACCACGTCGAGCCGCGCCAGGCCCAGGCGCTGCAGGCTATCTTCCACACTGCGGCGCATGCCTGCGGCCGAGAAATCCCAGCGCTGCACAAAGGGCAATACGTCGACATAGCTGTTTTGCTCGCGCGGCGCATGTTCATCCGCCACCAGGATGCGGCCCACCTTGGTGGACAGCACAAAGGTTTCGCGCGGCACAGCACGCAAGGCGCGGCCCATGCGGTGTTCGCTCAGGCCATTGCCGTAGTGCGGCGCGGTGTCGAAAGTGGCGCAGCCATCGCGCAGCGCGGCACCCACCAGGGTCTG
Source organism: Hydrophilobacter chitinilyticus (assembly GCF_049860745.1). Classification (GTDB taxonomy): domain Bacteria; phylum Pseudomonadota; class Gammaproteobacteria; order Burkholderiales; family Burkholderiaceae_C; genus Rhodoferax_B. Next base: position 6,038,886 of record NZ_CP187561.1, read on the forward strand.
CGCGGCGGCGTCTGAAATGGCGGTGAAAAGATTGCCCAGCGGCGCGCCGCCCAGGCCCAGCGGCAGCCCACTCAAGGTGGTGCAGAAGCGAGAGTTTTGGGTGTTCATGTGTGCGGCACGTTGCCATGAGAGGGCAGCGTATCGGTTCGGGTTTTCACGGATTTTGGTTCGATTTCTGTAACTTATAGTAGGACTAACATGTCAGTGCGTCAACAGTAGTACACCTACCAACCTCGCTCTGAAAGGCATCTGCCAGCCGCCTTGCCTGTCCCTTCGTCAGTGTTCTTTTTTGTTTGGTGCACCCGTGCTCAAAGGCCTCTCTCCCCTGCTGTCTCCCGACCTGCTGCACGTCTTGGCATCGATGGGCCATGGCGATGAAATCGTGCTGGCCGATGCACACTTTCCGGCCGCCACACATGCCCGCCGCCTGGTGCGCATTCCCGGTGTAGACGCCAACCGCGTACTTGACGCCGTGCTCTCGGTATTGCCGCTCGACGACTTCGTGCCGCATGCCGCGTTCACCATGCAAGTGGTGGGCGACGCCACCACCGTGCCCCCCGCCGTGGCCGACTTCAGCGCCACCCTGCAACACCACGGCGAAGCCGCGCCCACATCGCTGGAACGTTTTGCCTTTTACGAACGTGCGGCACAAGCCTTTGCGATTGTGGCCACCGGCGAGACGCGCACCTACGGCAACATCTTGCTGAAAAAAGGCGTGGCCAAGCTGTGAGCACCCGCGCCAACTCTGCTGCGACCGAAGTGGTGCGCAAGCCCGTCACCAAGGCAGCGCTGAAGCGCACCTTGTCGGCCGCACCATCGAGCGTGGAACCCACCAGCCAACGCGCACGCGCCTACCAGGGCTTCACGCAGCAAATCTTGAGCGGCAGCATTCGCCCCGGCCAGTTTGTCTCGCAGCGCGAGTTGATGACCTTGCTCGACATGCCCCTTGGGGCGGTGCGCGAAATGATTCCGCGCCTGGAAGCTGGGGGCCTGATCAAGACCGTGCCGCAGCGCGGCCTGCAGATCGCGCATGTCGACTTGAAGCTGATCCGCAACGCGTTTCAACTGCGCGCCATGATCGAGCGCGAAGCCGTGCGCCTGTTCACGCGCAGCGTCAGCGCCGCGGAGCTGGACGCGATTGAAGCCGCGCACCACGACATCCTAGAGCGCGCCCGCGCCGACAAGCCCGACGCCAGCTTGCTCGACGACGCGCAATCGGTGGACTGGGGCCTGCACGACCGCATGGTCGACGCCATGGGCAACGAAATCATCTCCGAGATCTACCGCGTCAACAGCCTGCGTGTGCGGCTGATCACGCTGGAGCAAAGTGTGATCACGCCCGCGCGTTTGATCCCGGCCATGGAAGAACACTTGCACTTCATTGCTGCATTGCAAGCGCGCGACGAGGCCGGTGCCATTGCCGCACTTGACCAGCACATGGACAGTGCACGCCACCGTGTGCTCTCCACCACCCCCGACATGCTTCGCGCCGAATGGAACGAGGCCATCACGGCGGCATCTGCCAAAGACGCCGCCAAATCCATCACAGCCAAAACAACCAGGAGACACACTTGACCCTTGCCCATAACCATGCGATCACCGGGCTCTGGCCCGCATTGCTGATGCCGTTTGCAGAAGACGGCCAGCTCGACCTGCCACGCACCCTGGCGCACGCCAAGCGCATGCTGGCCGCTGGTAGCGACGGCGTCACGCTGTTCGGCACCACCGGCGAAGGCCTGGCCTTCAGCGTGGCCGAGCGTAAAAAGGTGCTGGAAGCGCTGCTCGCCAGCGGCGTCCGCCCCGACCAGATCATCGTGACCACCACCGCCTGTGCGCTGGAAGAAGCCATTGACCTGGGCCGCCACGCCATCGCCAAGGGTGTGGTGCGCCAGCTCTACATGCCCCCGTTTTTCTTCAACCACCCGCGCGACGCCGGTGTGACCGAATGCGTGACGCAAGTGATCAAGGGCATTGGTGCCGACAGCCTGCAAATGCTGCTGTACCACTTCCCCGGCCTGGCCAACGTGGGCTACTCGCACGCCACCATTACCGAGCTGGTGCGCCGCCACCCCAAGCAAGTCATTGGCGTGAAAGACAGCTCGGGCGACCTGGAGCATTCGCTGGGCTTGGTGAAGGCCTTCCCCCAACTGTCGATCTTCGTCGGCTCCGAGCCGCACATTGCGCCGGTGATGCGCGCCGGAGGTTCGGGTTCGGTCAATGGCATGGCCAACGTGGCACCGCACCTGCTGCGCCGCATCATCTCCAACCCGCAGAACGTGTCCAAGGCCGACGAGCAATTGGTGCTTGACCTGCTGCGCCTGATGACCGTGCTGCCCGGCATGCCTTTTGTCAGTGCCTACAAAGTGGGCCTGGCCGAACAGATGGGCGACGATGTCTGGCTCAACGTGCGCGCGCCGTTGACCAAGCTGGAAACCCATGAAGAAAAAGCCGTGCGTGAGGTGTACCGCGCGACTGGTCAGAGCTTCGACACCATTTAAACAAAGACAGGAGACAAGCCATGAAGAAGACCCAGATCAACCGCCGCGCTGTGCTGCAAGCCGGCGCCACCGCGACGGCGCTCAGCACCGTGCCCACCGCGTTCGCCCAGTCGGGTTTCGACTGGAAGCGCTACGCCGGCCAAACCATCGAAGTGCACTTGATCAAGAGCCCGCGCGGCGAGCTGTTGCAAAAGTACCAGAAGGAGTTTGAAGACCTGACCGGCATCAAGGTCGGCGCCGAGCAGGTGCCCGAGCAGCAGTCACGCCAGAAAACGGTGATCGAGTTCAACTCTGGCAAGACCAGCTTTGACGTGGTGCACATGAGCTATCACGTGCAAAAGCGCCAGTTCGCCAAAGGCAAGTGGATGGAAGATCTGCGCAGCCTGATGGCCACCGGCGCGTCGCCTGACTTTGACGTGAAAGACTACTCGTCCGGCGCCATGTTCTACGCCACGCAGACCGATGGCCGCATTGACAGCCTGCCGCTGAACCTCGACCCGTGGATCGTGTACTGGAACAAGGAACTGTTTGCCGCCAAGGGCGTGGCATATCCGAAAAACTTCCCAGAAATCTTGGCCGCAGCCAAGAAGCTGCATGACCCGGCCAACGGTGTGGTGGGCTTTGTGGGCCGTGGCCTGAAAAACGCCAACGTGCCGCTGTGGACGGGCTTCTTCCTGGGCTACGGCGGTCAGTTCTTCGACGCTGGTGGCAAGCTGGCGACCGAAACGCCTGAAGCCGTGGCCTCGGCCGCGATGTACCGCGACCTGATGAAAAACACCGGCCCCGCGGGCGTGGCTGGCTACAACTGGAACGAAGCGCAGAGCTTGTTCTTGCAGGGCAAGGCCGCGATGTGGATCGACGGCTCGGGCTTTGCACCACCGCTGGAAGACGCCACCAAGTCCAAGGTCAAGGGCAAAACCGGCTACGGCGTGATGCCACCCGGCCCCAAGACCCAGGTCTCGCAAACCTTTGGTGACGGTATCGGGGTGTCTGCCTTTTCCACCAAGAAGGGCCCAGCCTGGTACTACATCATGTGGGCGACCAGCAAAGCCATGCAAGCCCGCATGCTGGCCACCGGCTCGGGTGCGCCGGCCCGCCTGTCGGCCTACTCCAATGCCGAAGCCATTGCCGCCTTGACGGTGCCGCCAGAGTGGCTCTCCGCCGTGGCCGAGTCGCTGAAAATCGCACGCCCCGGCCTGCCGATCATCGAGCCCGTGACCGAGTTCCGCGACGTCTACGGCATCGCGTTGAACAACATGCTGACCGGCGCCGATCCGGCAGCCGAACTGAAAAAGGCCACAGCCGAGTTCGCCCCCGTGGCGGCCAAGGCCGACACCTGATCGTGCTGGCCGCAGGCCAATACCTGCGGTCCGCGTTTTTGATTTTGGTTTGACTTCATAAAGCCGCTGGGCCTCTTAGGACCAGCGGCTTGGATGGTTCTGCATGCGTAAGATTTCGCCCTTTGTTTGGTTCATCGTACCGGCCGTGATCGTGGTCATCGCGGTCATCGTCTTCCCGTGGCTGTTCACGCTATGGATGAGCCTGTTCGACTGGAAGATTGGCTCCAAGGCCACCTTCGCCGGTTTATCCAACTACGTGGACCTGGCCCACAACACACGCTTTCTTGAATCGATCGCGCACACCTTGATTTTTACCGCCATGGCCGTGGCCGCCCCGCTGGTACTGGGCACGCTGGCTGCCTTGGTGTTCAACCAAAAGTTTCCGGGCCAGGGCTTTCTGCGCGGCGCGTTCGTGCTGCCCATGATGGCCACGCCGGTGGCCATTGCCTTGGTGTGGGTGATGATGTTCCACCCCCAACAAGGCGTGCTCAACTACCTGTTGTCGCTGCTGGGCATTCCGCCCAGTGAATGGGTGTACTCGCCGCGCCTGTCCATCGCTTGCCTGGTGCTGGTGGACATTTGGCAGTGGACGCCGCTGGTGATGCTGATCGTGCTTGGCGGTCTGGCCTCGTTGCCGGCCGACCCGTTCGAGGCCGCGCTGATGGAAGGCGCCTCGCGCTGGCAGACCTTCCGCTACGTCACGCTGCCCATGTTGCTGCCGTTCATTTTGGTGGCCGGCGTGGTGCGCATGATCGACGCGCTCAAGACCTTCGACACCATTTACGTGATCACCCAGGGCGGCCCGGGCACGTCGTCTGAAACCATCAACATCTATCTGTACCTGCAAGCGTTCTCGTTCTACCAGATCGGCAAGTCTTCGGCCGTGGTGGTGGTGTTCTTCGCCTTGGTGGTCGGTCTATCCCTTCTCTTGTTCTGGTTGCGCGAGCGCTCCAAGTACTACGAGTGATCCACGCAGCCTAAGCAAGAGATTCCCGACATGAAAAAAGTACTCGACAAACTCGTCCTCGGCATCTGCGTGGTGCTGCTGGTCTCGCCCGCCATCAGCTTCTTCCTGTGGATGCTGTCGCTGGCCTTCAAGAACGAAGTGGACAACCTGGCGTATCCGCCGGTGTTCATCCCTACATCGCCCACGTTCCAGAACTTCACCAAGGTGTTCGAGAGCGGCCCGTTCTTCCAATACCTGCTCAACAGCATCATCGTCTCGGGCCTGGCCACGGGCATTGCGCTGTTGATCGGCGTGCCTGCGGGCTATGGCATTGCGCGGCTGAAGGCACGCAAGCTGCTGATGGTGATCATGATCGCGCGCATGACGCCGGCCATCAGCTTCCTGATTCCGCTGTTCACGCTGTTCCAAGCGCTGGGCCTGACCGGCACGCTGGCGCCGGTGGTGATCACCCATCTGGTGATCACGGTGCCCATCACGGTGTACATCGTCTCGGGCTACTTTGAGACCTTGCCGCACGAGCTGGAAGAGGCCGCCGTGGTGGACGGGTGCTCGCCCTGGCAGCGCTTCAAGCACATCGCGCTGCCGCTGGCCCGCCCGGGCATCACCGTGGCGGCCATCCTGGCGTTCATCTTCTCGTGGAACAACTTCATCTTTGGTGCCGTGCTGGCCGGGCGCGAAACGCGCACGCTGCCCGTGGCCATCTACAACGTGCTGACGTTTGAGCAGATCGCCTGGGGCCCACTGGCCGCTGCCGCGCTGCTGGTCACGCTGCCGGTGCTGTTGCTCACGCTGGTGATCCAGAAGGAAATCGTTGGTGGCCTGACGGCTGGCGGCGTCAAGGGTGGCTAAAAACGCCGCAGCACGCCGTAGCCCATCGCTTCAAGCTCACACGTCTTATCCGAAATCGAACCGTAGAAATCTATCACCATGGCTTCCGTCAATCTCACCGGCATTGAAAAACACTTCGGCGACACGCGCGTCATCAAGGGCGTGGACATCGCCATCGGCGACGGCGAATTTGCCGTCTTCGTGGGCCCCAGCGGCTGCGGCAAGTCCACGCTGCTGCGCATGATCGCGGGTCTGGACGACCCGTCCGTCGGCCAAATCCGCATCGGCGACCAAACCGTCAACGGCCTGCCGCCCAAGGAGCGCGGCGTGTCGATGGTGTTCCAGACCTACGCCCTGTACCCGCACATGACCGTGCGTGACAACATGGGCTTCGGCCTGATGATTGCCGGCACCGAAAAGGACACCATCGGCAGCAAGGTGGCCGCCGCAGCCAAGGTGCTGGGCCTGGACAAGCTGCTCGACCGCCTGCCACGCCAGCTCTCAGGCGGCCAACGTCAACGCGTGGCCATGGGCCGCGCCATGGTGCGCGACCCCAAGGTGTTTTTGTTCGACGAGCCGCTGTCCAACCTCGACGCCAAGCTGCGCGTGCAGATGCGCACCGAAATCCGCGCGCTGCACCAGCGCCTGAAGACCACGTCGATCTACGTGACGCACGACCAGATCGAAGCCATGACCATGGCCGACCGCATCATCGTGCTGCGCGACGGCCAGGTCGAGCAGATTGGCGCGCCCGCGCACCTGTATGACTTTCCATGTAACACTTTCGTGGCGACCTTCATCGGCTCGCCTTCAATGAACCTGGTGCCCGGCCGCGCCGCCAACGGCATCGCTACACCGGACGCGGGCGGCCGCATTGCGCTGGACGCGCCGCACGCCAACCTGGCCGAGCAACGCGTGGTGCTGGGCCTGCGCCCCGAGCATCTGCGTGTGCGCGAAGCCGGTCACCCCAACGGCATTCCGTGCGAAGTGAAGGTGGTGGAATTCAGCGGCGCCGACACGCTGGTCACCTGCGATGCGCAAGGCCACACGGTGCAGGCCCTGGTGCACGACCGGCTGCTGGTCAAGGCTGGCGACAAGGTCACATTGGATATCGAGCCGCGCCTGGTGCACGTGTTCGACGAAGCCACGCAGCAGCGTCTGTAAGTTTCGCCCCTTAAGCCAAATGGGCACTTTGCGCTAGATTGATAAGCGCAGAGTGCTCACTTATTTATGAAGAGTAGCTTGTGCTCAGGCGTGTTCGAAACGGAACACCGCCGTACCTGCGCGCAGGTTTGGCAAGGTGCGCACCTCGCGGCCGTCTTGCAGGCCAAACGCGTCCAACACGCGCAGTTGGTTCTTAGCGGCCAGCACTTCAAAGTCTTTGTACGTTCCGACCCGAATGTTCGGCGTGTCATACCACTGGTAGGGCAAGCGCCGCGTCACGGGCATACGGCCGCGCAGAATGCTCACGCGGTTGGGCCAGTGCGCAAAGTTAGGGAAGGCCACCACACCCGTGCGACCCACGCGCGCGGTTTCGCGCAGCATGGTTTCGGCATTGCGCAGGTGTTGCAGAGTATCGATTTGCAGCACCACATCGAACGAGTTGTCGTCGAACATGGCCAGGCCTTCGTCGAGGTTGAGCTGCAGCACGTTGACGCCACGGCGCGCGCAGGCAAGCAAGTTAGCGTCGTCAATTTCGACGCCGTAGCCGGTACAACCACGCTCGCGCTGCAAATACGCCAACAAGGCGCCGTCGCCGCAACCCAGGTCGAGTACGCGCGCACCTTGCGGCACCAGCGCGGCGATGGATTGAATGGTGGTCACATCGCTCATACCTTGAGCTCCTCGCCAATACGGTTGAAATACGCGTTCACCAGGTTGAGATAACGCGGGTCGTCCAGCAAGAATGCGTCGTGCCCGTGGGGCGCATCGATTTCGGCGTAGCTGACGTCGCGCTGGTGCGGCAGCAGGGCGCGCACAATTTCGCGGCTACGCGCCGGTGCAAAGCGCCAGTCGGTGGTGAAGCTCACCAACAGGAACTTGCAGGTGGCGCGCTCCAGGGCTGCGGTAAGGTTGCCGCCGTAGCTGCGCGCGGGGTCGAAGTAGTCGAGCGCGCGGGTGATCAGCAAGTAGGTGTTGGCGTCGAAGTAGTCGCTGAACTTGTCGCCCTGGTAGCGCAGGTAGCTTTCAATCTGAAATTCCACGTCTTGTGTGGAGTAACGGTAGCCGGTCACGCTGCCGGTGACCGCTTCGCGCAGGTCGCGGCCAAACTTCTCGTTCATCACGTCGTCGCTGAGATACGTGATGTGGCCCACCATGCGTGCGATGCGCAGGCCACGCTTGGGCACCACGCTGTGTTGGTAGAAATGGCCGCCATGAAAGTCGGGGTCGGTGACGATGGCGCGGCGCGCCACTTCGTTGAACGCAATGTTCTCGGCCGTGAGGTTGGGCGCACTCGCAATCACCACGGCGTGGCGCACGCGCTCAGGGTATTGCAGCGTCCAGCTCAGCGCCTGCATGCCGCCCAAGCTGCCGCCCATCACGGCGGCCAGGGTTTCGATGCCCAGCGCGTCGAGCAAGCGGGCTTGGGCGTTAACCCAGTCCTCCACCGTCACCACGGGGAAGTCGGCGCCGTAGATCTGGCCGGTGTCGGGGTGGGTGTGCATCGGCCCGGTGGAACCAAAGCACGAACCGAGGTTGTTCACGCCGATGACGAAGAAGCGGTTGGTGTCCACCGATTTGCCGGGGCCGATCATGTTGTCCCACCAGCCCTCGCTTTTCGGCTGGCCTTCGTACACGCCCGCCACGTGGTGCGAGGCGTTGAGCGCGTGGCACACCAGCACAGCGTTGGAGCGGTCGGCGTTGAGTGTGCCGTAGGTCTCGTAGCTCAGCGCATACGAGTGGATCGACGCACCGCTTTGCAGAGTCAGAGGCTCGGCAAACGGCATGGTTTGAGGTGTGGCAATAAAGGACATGGCAACAAAAAACCCGGCATCGCTAAAAACGAGGCCGGGTTTTCGGGTGTCGTCTTTAGCTGAATTTCTAAAGCGCCCGCAAGCTTGAAACAAATCGGCGCAGAGGGAGTTTAGCCCATATCGACGCCACGCCATATCGCCAAGATGCCCAGCGCCAGGAAGAACAGCGCGGACACCACGTGCACCACCTTGATCGGCACCAGTCGCGTCATGCGCTCGCCCAGCCACACCACGGGTGCATTCGCCAGCATCATGCCCAGCGTGGTGCCGGCCACCACCCAAAGATAGGCGTTGTATTTGGCGGCAAGCATCACGGTGGCGATTTGTGTTTTGTCGCCCATCTCGGCCAGGAAGAACAGCACGACCGTGGTGCCGAAGACGCCGTAGCGTGGCGTGCTGTCAGCGTCATCGTCGTCGAGCTTGTCGGGGATCAACATCCAGACGGCCATCGCAATAAACGACAAGCCCAAGACCCAGCGCAGCACATCAGGGCCCAATTGCGTGGTGACCCAGGCGCCGACCGCGCCAGCGAGGGCGTGGTTGACAAGGGTGGCGGTGAGGATGCCCAAGACGATGGGCCAGGGTTTGCGAAAACGCGCAGCCAAAACTAAGGCCAGCAGTTGGGTTTTGTCACCCATTTCTGCCAACGCAACAATACCCGTGGAGACGAGGAAAGCACTCATATCGATTTCCGGCCGGAAATAAAACCAATGACCACGCGGCATCCCCGGCCAAAAACGGAGGCTGCATGGTCAAAGGTCTCGCTGAATCCCGGTAAAACCGAAGAACGCTTGCACCATGTCTGATTCGCCATGAACAGGCGACCTTACAAGTCTGTTGATGCAAGCCCCACTCAAGAATCGGTGGGTGGCTACTCCCCAATGAACTTCATTATTATAAACAGTCGAATCGACGTTCATCGGCGCATGGGGTTTTATCATCGGCATTTTTATCCCCCAAGCGGACGCATCCATGGCCATTGCGGAGCAGTTGGAATCCCACCGCGCTTACCTGTTGCGCTTTGCTCGCCTGCAACTCCGCAACGATGCGTGGGCAGAAGACGCGGTATCGGAAACGCTGCTGGCCGCGCTAGCCAAACCGGAGGCTTTTTCAGAGAAGTCGCAGCTCAAAACCTGGCTGGTGGGCATCCTCAAGTTCAAGGTGATCGACATTTTTCGGCATCACGCCCGAGAGGTTTCGATGGACATGTCTGGCGAGCCTTCCGGCGATGATGAACTCGACCGGCTGCTGTTCAAGCCCGACGGCCACTTTCAGCATGAGCCTGCCGATTGGGGCAACCCCGAGCAAGATCTCAGTTCACACCAGTTTTTGCTGGTCTTGGAAATGTGCACCGAGCGCATGCCCCCCACGCTGGGGCGCGTGTTCTTGATGCGCGAATGGCTGGAGTTACCCAGTGAAGATATCTGTAAGGAACTGGGACTGACGTCGACCAACCTTTACGTTCAACTTCATCGGGCACGCCTGCGTTTGCGCGAATGCCTTGAGTTGCACTGGTTCGGCCAACCGGTAGCCAAGTAATGGGGAAAAGATGATGTGGCTCAGACGCACCTGCAAAGAAGCCGTCACGTTGATGGTGGCAAAAGAAGATCGCGCACTGCCGTTGCCAGACCGTGTAGCACTGCGCATGCACCTCTGGGCCTGCGCCGCGTGTCCCAAGTTCGATCGGCAAATGCGCACCATCCACAACGCCATGCAGCAGTGGCGCCAACAGAACGATGTGCAGATTAACGAACCGATGGATCCCCGCTGAGCATTTGTAAATCGGCAACAAAATAAGGCGATGCCGGGAACTTTTTTGAAAAACCCCTCACATCGCGCATAATGCTCTGGCATTGCTGCTCAGCGGCAATGCTAGTTTGCGGTGTTTAGTCAGTTTCGCGTCTGTGAAGTCTTCAATGGTTTGTCGATTGCGGTTATCGGGCTCCATCGCGTTGTGCGTTTTTTTTTAGGAGCCTAATCATGGGCAACAAACTGTACGTAGGCAACCTGCCTTACTCTTTCCGCGACGACGACATGCACCAGGCTTTCAGCCAATTTGGTTCGATCCAAAGCGCAAAAGTCATGATGGAACGTGACACCGGCCGCTCCAAAGGCTTCGGCTTTGTGGAAATGGGCAGCGACGCTGAAGCGCAAGCTGCTATCAAGGGCATGAACGGTCAATCCGTTGGCGGCCGTGACCTCGTGGTCAACGAAGCGCGTCCAATGGAGCCACGCGCTCCACGTAGCGGCGGCTTCGGCGGCGGCAACGGTGGTGGTTACGGTGGCGGCAATGGCGGCGGCTACGGCGGCGGTCGTAACAGCTACTAAATCCTCTAGGTCTCAGGTGTTCTTCTGATTCACCTAACCTGTAGATTGAAAAGGGCCCATTGGGCCCTTTTTTACGTCCATATTGTGGTCAATTCGCATCACTCATTTTTTGTTTGAATTCTTCTAATATGGCCGCATAATGCAAACGTACAGGGTTACAACTGTGCAAATTTGCGGTGATAGTCGGTTTCGCGTCCTATGGTCAGACATTGCTTTGCGGGACTCCATCGCTTTATTTCTGTGTTTTTTAGGAGTCCCTTGATGGGCAATAAACTGTACGTCGGCAACCTGCCTTATTCGGTGCGCGACAGCGATCTGGAACAATCTTTCGGCGCATTTGGCAGCGTGGTCAGTGCCAAGGTAATGATGGAACGTGACACTGGTCGCTCCAAGGGCTTCGGTTTCGTTGAAATGGGCAGCGATGCGGAAGCGCAAGCAGCCATCAACGGCATGAATGGCCAATCCCTCGGCGGTCGTAGCTGTGTTGTGAATGAAGCTCGCCCCATGGAACCACGTCCCCCACGCAGTGGCGGCGGCGGTTACGGTGGTGGTGGCGGCGGTGGTTATGGCGGCGGCGGTGGAGGCGGCTACGGAGGTGGTGGCCGTAGCGGCGGCGGTGGTGGCGGATACGGCGGCGGCGGTGGGGGTCGCAGCGGCGGCGGTGGTGGCGATGGCGGTTTCCGCAGCCCCTACGGCTCTGGTCCCCGCGGCGGTGGCGGCGGTAATGGTGGTGGTGGTCGCGGCGGCTATTGATTTAGTAGCGCTTCTCCTACAGACAAAAGGCTCCTTATGGAGCCTTTTTTAATTACGTGCGCAGTTTTAAGTTTCACGTACTTCAATCACCTGTCAGATATAACAGGTATATTTTCTAGAGAAAGTTTGTGGCCACAGGCATTACCAAGGATTGAAACTTGCTCCGATATTCATTGATGTATCAAACTCAAACAAATAACAGATCATTAGAGAATTAAGAATCTCTCTTTCAGCATCCTCATTCTTCAGATATACGGTGTTTACGCGGACGCCCTTGTAACAATTTGTCATATATTCGGTTTGGCAATAACCTTAATGCTTTTGCCACCACCCCCATTTGCCAGGGTATTACCCTATAACTGGCACCGGCTTGAATAGCATCAAAGGCTTTGTCGGCAAATGCCGCTGGCTGCATCAGAAACGGCATGCCGTATCGGTTCTTTTGAGTCAGCGGCGTGTCGATGTATCCCGGGCAAATGGTGACAACATCGATCCCGTCTACGCGCAACTCACCCCGCAGGCTTTCACAGTAGCTGATCACGCCGGCCTTGCTTGCGCAATACGCTCCGTGCCCCGGCAGTCCACGAATGCCCGCCACACTTCCAATGCCAACCAGAGCGCCACGACCGCGCTGCTGCATGGGCCGAATAAAGGGCTGAAAGGTGGCGGCCATGCCCACGTTGTTGATGGCGAAAGTCTGCACCATCACGTCCAGATCCGAAGCGACGGCGGTGTCCATGCCGATACTGATGCCCGCATTGGCGATCACCACATCGGGTACGCCCTGCTTGGCGAGGCATTGCGCAGCGGCAGCGCGAATGCTCTCCGGTCGGGCAACATCGGCACTATAAATTTCGCAGCTGTCAGCGCTTATTCCTTGTACCTCAAGCCAGGATTTCATTACTGACTCACGGCGCGCCACCAGCGCCAGACGAAAGCCAGCTTGGTAATACCGTAGCGCCAGCGCCTGGCCAATACCGCTGGAGGCGCCGGTGATAAAAGCCAATTTGCTCATGGCCAATGCTTACTTTTTGCCGGCCACCGCTGGGCGGGCGTTCAAGACCCCTTTGACCCGACCGTTGAGCTGCAACACGCGGTCAAGATTGTTGTAGTCCATCGCATCTCCAACGAATTGATCAGCACCACGAATCAAAGTGACTGGCTTGTTAGAGCGCACCTGCTCGGTGTTCATGAACGCATGCAGAAACTCGCTACGAAACTCCAGCCGAGGGGAAATGCCACCAGACGGGGTCTTGCTGGCCTCGCGCACCACAATGGCGTTGCCAAAGAGTTGCACCTCTGACCCATCGGCGTTGCTCAATGCGCGGTTCGCTGTGGAGACCGTGACCAGCCCCTCGGGCGAGATCGAGCGGATGTGCGCCTGGTCGATTTCGATGGTGTCGGTATCTGGGTAGTGGCGTGCTTCAACGCCCCGCAATTCGCTTTTCAAGCGCCCTGACTCGTCGTAAGTCTTCACCGAAAACTTGCGCATGAAGTAATCCGGCTCGTGCACCAGTTGGGCATCTGGCGTGTCTTGCTGCAGCGACGGGGTATTGCGCACCAGCCAGTAGGTGCCCAGCGCCAGCACCGCCATCAAGATGATGGGCAGATAGATGGAGACGCGGTCTACCGCCGCTCGAACCAGAGCCTTCACGCCAGGCGCTCCTGCAACAACTCCGCATAGCGGCCTGATGCGGCCAGCAATACATCGCAGAACTCACGTGCTGCGCCATGCCCGCCATGGCGTTGGGTCACGTAGTGGGCCCGCGTCAGCACTTCAACGTGCGCCTGTGCAGGGGCACAAGCAAAGGCACAGCGCGCCAACACGGGCAGGTCGGGCCAATCGTCACCAATCGCGGCAGCCTGACCCCACTCCAGGCTCAGGGCTTGCAAGATTTCTTCTGCCGCCGGGCGCTTTTCTTCGGTGCCAAATACCGCATGCACGATGCCCAGCGCCTTCAACCGCGCCCGCAGCGCTGGCGAATCACGCCCGGTGATCACCGCAGGGGTGATACCCACACGCTGGAGTTGCTTCAAGCCATAACCGTCGAGCGTGTGGAAGCGCTTCAGCGCCTCGCCAGACTCCGAAAAGTACAAGCCGCCATCGGTCAAAACACCGTCCACGTCAAAAAACGCCACCTTGACCCCTTGGGCTTTGAGCAGGACTTCGGGGGACACAACAAGGGCGGGGTGCATGAATAAACGGGCCGTTCTAAAAGATTCGCAGAGGTTAAGGGTCTAGAAGAGCTTGGGGCAATGAGCCGCTCAAATATTAAATGACCTTGGCACGCAGCAGGTCGTTGGTGTTGATGGCACCGCACAAGCGGCCTTCGCCATCGACCACCAGCACGCTGGTGATGCGCTTTTGCTCCATGCGTTGCGCGGCTTCGGCCGCCAGGGCTTCGCTGGAGATGGTGTGCGGGTTGACGTGCATCACGTCACGCGCACGCACGTCGCGCAGGTCAACACCGCGCTCGATCAGTCGACGCAGGTCTCCATCGGTGAAGATGCCCAAAATGCGACGCTCGGCATCGACCACCGCAGACGCGCCCAGGCCTTTGCGGCTCATCTCACGCATCAACTCACTGAACGGTACATCGGGCGCCACACTGGGCACGTCGTCGCCAGTGCGCATGACGTCAGCCACATGCGTCAACAGCTTGCGGCCCAACGAGCCGCCAGGGTGTGAACGGGCAAAGTCTTCGGCCTTGAAGCCACGCGCATCCAGCAGGGCGACGGCCAGGGCGTCACCCATGGCCAGTTGTGCGGTGGTGCTGGCGGTTGGCGCCAGGTTAAGCGGGCAGGCTTCTTTGTCTACGCCGCTGTCCAGCACGATGTTGGCGTGTTGCGCCAGGGTCGACTTCATGCCGCCAGTAATGGCCACCAAGGGCACACCCTGGCGCTTCAGCACGGGCAGGATGGCCGTCAACTCAGCGCTCTCGCCGCTGTTGGAGATGGCCAGGACCAGATCAATGTCTTTGATCATGCCCAGGTCGCCGTGGCTGGCCTCGGCCGGGTGCACAAACAGGGCGGGTGTACCGGTAGACGCCAGCGTGGCGGCAATCTTGCGGCCCACGTGACCACTTTTACCCATGCCCATGACGACCACACGCCCCTGCAGGTTCAGCGTGAGTTGCACGGCGCGCACAAAGCGATCGTCCAAACGAGACTTGAGCCCCAACACGGCGGCGGCTTCAATTTCCAGGGTTTCGCGGGCACGGCGCAAGGCCTGATCCGCATCAAAAGGCGCTTGCAGCGCGGTGGTGTTGCTCATCCCCCGATTCTATCGAGGCCCTCTGTCTGCCGTCGCGGCAAACCCTCCCTCGAAAACAGGCCTCGGCTTGCTACGATGCAAGTATGAGTTCGCTCGAAATCACTTTGCTTTATTTGCTGGCCGCTGTTTTGGGCGTGGTCACCTTCCGAACTCTCAAACTGCCCCCCATGCTGGGCTATCTGGTGGTGGGTGTGCTAATTGGCCCCAACGCAATGGCACTGGCTGACGACTCCAAGGGCATTCAGCACCTGGGCGAGTTCGGCGTGGTGTTTCTGATGTTTGTGATTGGGCTGGAGTTCAACCTGCCCAAGCTGCGCGCCATGCGCCGGCATGTGTTTGGCTTGGGGCTGTTTCAGGTCACCTTGACCATGCTGCTGGCCACCGGCGGATCGCTGTTGCTTAACATGATGCTGCCCGAAGCCTGGCGCATGCCATGGCAAACCGCGCTGGCGCTGTCTGGCGCGTTGGCCATGAGCAGCACCGCGATTGTGGTCAAGCTCATGTCCGAGCGGCTGGAGATCGAGTCCGAGCATGGCAAACGGGTGATGGGCGTGCTGCTGTTCCAGGATTTGGCCGTGGTGCCACTGCTGGTGCTGATCCCGGCCCTCGGTTCATCGCCTGAGAAATTACTGATGTCGCTGGCCATCGCCACGCTTAAAGCCAGCGTATTGATTACCGTGCTGTTGGTGGGCGGACAACGCGCCATGCGCTGGTGGCTGACCATCGTAGCCCGACGCAAGAGCGACGAACTGTTCGTGTTGAACCTGCTGCTCATCACGCTCGGCCTGGCTTGGCTGACCGAAGCGGCGGGCCTGAGCCTGGCGCTGGGCGCGTTCATCGCTGGGATGTTGATCTCCGAGACCGAATACAAACACCAGGTGGAAACCGACATTCGGCCGTTTCACGATGTGTTGCTCGGCCTGTTCTTCATCTCGATTGGCATGTTGCTCGACTGGCGACTGGTGTTGGCCAACTGGCTCCTGGTGCTGGTGTTGTTCCTGGTGCCGGTGGTGTTCAAAGCGCTGATGGTCACAGCCTTGGCGCGGGCGTTTGGCGGCACCATGGGCGTCTCGCTGCGCACCGGGCTGTACTTGGCGCAGGCCGGCGAGTTCGGCTTTGTGCTGTTGGCCTTGGCGCAAAGCAGCGATCTGCTGCCGCCCAGACTGCTCAACCCCATCTTGGCGAGCATGGTGTTGTCGATGTTGGCCACGCCGTTCATCATCATGTACAGCAACCGCATCGTGATGAAGCTGGTCAGCAGCGAATGGCTGCAGCAGTCGCTGCAGATGACCACCATTGCCCGCCGCTCCATCAATGCCAACAAACACGTGATCATCTGCGGCTATGGCCGCTGCGGCCAGAACCTGGCGCGCATGCTCGAAGGCGAAGGCATTCCGTACATCGCCCTCGACCTGGACCCCGACCGCGTGCGCAAAGCCGCCGCCGCAGGCGACTCGGTGGTCTTTGGCGACGCCGCCCGCATGCCCTCGCTGATCGCCGCTGGCCTGGCCCGTGCCAGCGCGGTGGTGGTGACCTACCTGGATGTCGCCGGTGCAGTCAAAGTGCTCAACCACATCCACACCCATGCGCCGCAGGTGCCCGTGATTGTGCGCACACAGGACGACCGCGATCTGGAGCGCCTACGCGAAGCCGGTGCCACCGAAGTGGTACCGGAAGCCATTGAAGGCTCGCTCATGCTGGCCAGCCACGCATTGGCCTTGGTGGGTGTGCCCATGCGCCGCGTGATCCGCGTGGTGCAGGACCAGCGCGATGCGCGTTACAACCTGCTGCGCGGCTTCTTCCACGGAGCCGATGACGACGGTGTGGGCGACCTGCACCTGGAACGGCTCGCCACGGTGACATTGCCACTGGCGGCCAAATCGATTGGCCTGCCCCTGGGCCACCTGGCACTGCACGCGATGGGGGTGCGCGTGGTCAGCCTGCGCCGCCAAAGCGGCAAGGTGGAGCTGCCCCACGACAAGCTGATGCTGCGCGAAGGCGACACCTTGGTGCTTTCGGGTAAAGCCGAAACATTGGCGCTTGCAGAGCAGAAGTTTCTAGTGCCATAGACTCAGCACGGCAAAATATCGATTTAACCGGCCAAGAGATTTCCCATGCAGAACGACACCGTTGAGAACTACCTGAAAAAGCACATGCGCACGGTGCCCGATTGGCCGGCGCCAGGCGTGCAGTTCCGCGACATCACACCGCTACTGCAAGACCCCAAGGTGTTTCGCGTGATGATCGACGCCTTTGTGCACCGCTACATGGACCGCGACATGCGTCCTGATGTCGTGGCCGGGCTGGATGCACGCGGCTTCATCCTGGGCGCCGTGGTGGCGTACCAATTGAACGTTGGCTTCGTGCCCATCCGCAAGAAGGGTCGGCTGCCGTTCACGACGGTGGAAGAAACCTATGAGTTGGAATACGGCAGCGCCACGGTCGAATTGCACACCGACGCGGTCAAACCTGGCGACCGCGTGTTGCTGATCGACGACCTGATCGCCACCGGCGGCACCATGATGGCAGGCAAAAAACTGCTTGAAAAGCTGGGTGCCACCGTGATGGAAGGTGCCGCCATCGTCGACTTGCCCGAACTGGGTGGCTCGGCGCGTTTGCGAGCCGAAGGTTTACCACTCTACACCCTGGTCGACTTTGCTGGCCACTGAGGCC
The DNA here is from genome assembly GCF_049860745.1 of Hydrophilobacter chitinilyticus. Taxonomy (GTDB): domain Bacteria; phylum Pseudomonadota; class Gammaproteobacteria; order Burkholderiales; family Burkholderiaceae_C; genus Rhodoferax_B. The sequence goes on from NZ_CP187561.1 coordinate 6,056,522, forward strand.
AAAACCGTGATGCGGAATTAAATCAACTCGCCGTACTGCGTGGCACTCAACGCGCTGCTGCGGCTGCGTGGGTTCTGCATTTCGGTGTCTTCGTAGCCGCTGCTGTCGGGCTCGCTCAAAGCAGTAGCCCTTACCGCAGGGCGAGGGGTCACGGCAGGTTGTTTCTGTGCAGCAGAAGCCAACGCTTGCTTGAAAGCCGCAACTTCGTCTTCCTGGATAGGCTCAAAACGCCCCGACTGGCCGATCGGCATGGGGGCCGAAGTTGGTCCTGCACTGCGCTGTGGCAATGCCGCCGCGCTTGCAGCGGCCTCTGAAGCAAACACCGGCACTGTGCCCGGGCGCGGCGGCAGGCCCACGGCCACATGCTCGTTGGTGCGCCAGTAAACCGACGTGATGACCAGGTCGTAACGTGACTTGGCAGTCTGCACAATCTGCGCTTCGATCTTCGATAGCTGGCCGGTATCGCCACCGAGTTGCGGCGCCAAGTCCACCATCACCAGAAATTGACGGCCGCGTTCATCGAGCGCCAACACCTTGAACTTGTAGCTGGCGGTCAACACACCCGCGTGCAGCATGGCTTCGCGCACCACGCTGTAGAGCCACTCGCGCCGCTCCATGCGTTCGTGTTTCAAGACCTTGGCCTGCTCTTGCCGCGTGGCAGGTTCGGCACGATGAGCACCAGACGCCCCGCGCCCCTTTGCCGATGGCACCGCGTCCCGCCGAGACTTGTTTCCAGTCAACCAACTCCACAAAGCCATACCCATCATTCCTTAGAGTGCGCGCCCATTCAGGATACGCCGCGTCTACGTTTTATGCTTGCTACACTGTGCCTTACGTCACAGCCGCCCGGTGCTTGCGGTGGGCCAGTCGTTTGGACACCACAGCCCCGGCCGCCAAAGCCACTTCAAGCGCGATCTCAGAACGCCGGTTCGACAGTTCTGCAAACCGCTGGGGAGAAAGGCTCCACAAGCTACACACGCTGTTGGCTTGCACCGTCGCGCTGCGTGGCATGTGCGAAAAGAAACCCCCTTCACCCACCGCCGAGCCCGCACCCACAATGGCCAGCCGGATTTGCCCTTGCCGGTCTTCATAGTGCACGCTCAGCGCGCCGCTCTCAATCAGGTAAAGCGTACGGTCTATCGCCCCTTGCTTGAACAGCACCTGGCCTGCAGGCAAGGCCACCTTCTGCATATAGCTGGTCAGCGTCTCCCACTGGCTGGTGCTCAGCTTGAGGATGAGGCCGTCAATGCCGGTGTTCTGGCCAATCGCATCCACCAAGCCCTGGACTTCGAGCCGTCCTGTCGGGTGCGCTGAACCATGCGTCGTCATGTGTGGCCCGCCTTTGCGAATGAAAACCCGTGCCTTGGCTTAGCAAATGGAACAACCACAGCCGTTCCATTTTCAATCACTTCACAGACTGAATTCTATTGATTTTATGCACTTAAGCAGCGCGTGAGACCAGGGTGGGGCGGCTTATTTACCGATGCAGAAGCTGGAGAAAATCGTCCCAAGCAGGTCTTCGGTGGTGAACTCTCCGGTGACGGCGCTCAGGTCGTTTTGTGCCAGGCGCAGCTCTTCTGCCAGCAGGTCAAGCTGGTAGGACTCCGCCGTGAGGTGGGCACCCGCGTGCAACAAGTGATCTTCCACACCGCGCAGTGCTTGGACGTGGCGCTCTCGTGCGGTGTAAATGCTTTCTTGCGCGGACTGCCAGCCGGCAACCTCGAGTAGTTTGCGGCGCAAGGGCTCCAGCCCCTGGCCGGTTTTGGCAGACAAATGCAGACCGGTGGTTTGCGCCGAGGTCGACACATCAGCCTTGTTCCACAGGTCGATGACTGGCACGCGCGAGGGCAGTTTCTGCAGCAGCTCGGCGGCAATCGCTGTGTCGGCCGCTTGGTATTCGGCTTCATGCGCGCGACTCAGGTCGTGCAAGAACAGCACCGCGTCGGCGGCTTCGATCTCAGCCCAGGCGCGCTCGATGCCGATGCGCTCCACCACGTCGTCGCTGTGGCGCAGACCGGCGGTGTCGATCACGTGCAACGGCACACCGTCAATCTGGATGGTTTGCGTCACCTTGTCGCGCGTGGTGCCAGCAATCGGTGTGACGATGGCCAGTTCGGCGCCCGCCAATGCATTCAACAATGACGACTTGCCGGCGTTGGGCTGGCCGGCAATCACCACCTTGATGCCGTCACGCAGCAGGGCGCCCTGTGCGGTACGGCGCATCACGGCCGCCAGATTGGTTTGTAAATTTGATAGCTGCCCATGCGCATCTGCCTTGCGCAGAAAGTCGATTTCTTCATCAGGAAAATCGAGCGTGGCTTCGACCAACATGCGCAAATGAATGAGGGCATCGCGCAACTGGTGGATCTCGTCGGAGAACGCGCCCGAGAGTGAACGGCTGGCACTGCGCGCCGCCGCTTCGGTGCTGGCATCGATCAAATCGGCCACGGCCTCTGCCTGAGCCAAGTCCATCTTGTCGTTGAGGAAGGCGCGCTCGGTAAATTCACCCGGTTGCGCCAGGCGCACGCCACGCTCGGCACCCACTTCCAGGCATCGCGCCAGCAGCAACTGCAGCACCACAGGGCCGCCGTGCGCTTGTAGCTCCAGTACGTCTTCACCGGTGTACGAATGCGGCGCGGGGAAGAAGATCGCTAGACCCTGGTCGATGTTCTGACCGGCCCGGTCGCGAAACGGCAGATAGGTGGCCTCGCGTGGCCGCAGCTCACGCCCCAGCAGAGTGGCCACCAGCGGCAGTAAATCTTTGCCGCTGAGGCGCACGATGCCCACGGCACCCCGCCCAGGAGCGGTGGCAATGGCGGCGATGGGGTCGAATTGGCGGGTAAGCATGGGGCGATTCTCCAATGAAAAAGGCCGCGCAACCCAGAAGGTTGTGCGGCCTTTGGCTAACCGACTCAGGCGGGCTAGCGGGTTTGGCTGCTTAGCGGAACTTAGGCAGGTTCAGCTTGGGCGGCACGCCCATGCGGGTGTTGATCAGCCATTGCTGGGCGATCGACAAGGTGTTGTTCGTGATCCAGTACAGCACCAGGCCGGCCGGGAAGAAGAAGAACATCACCGAGAACACCAGTGGCATGAACCACATCAGCTTGGCTTGCATTGGATCTGGTGGCGCGGGGTTCAGCGCAGTTTGCAGCAAGCTGGTCAGCGTCATCACCAAAGGCAAGATGAAGAATGGATCTGGCGACGACAAGTCATGAATCCACAGCGCCCAAGGCGCATTGCGCATTTCAACGCTGGAGAGCAGCACCCAGTACAAGGCGATGAACACCGGGATCTGGATCATGATCGGGAAGCAGCCGCCCAATGGGTTGATCTTTTCCTCGCGGTAGATCTTCATCATGGCTTGCTGCATTTCTTGCGGCTTGTCTTTCAGGCGCTCGCGCATTTCAGCAATGCGCGGGTTGATGGCCTTCATCTTCGCCATGCTGGCGTAGGCTTTGGCGTTGAGCCAATAGAAAGCAATCTTCAGCAACAGCACCAGCGCCATGATCGACCAGCCCCAGTTCTGGATCACGCTGTGCAGCTTGTCCAGCAGCCAGTACAGCGGTTTGGCCAAGATGGTCAACCAGCCGTAGTCCTTCACCAGTTCGAGGCCAGGGGCCAACGATTCCAGCGTCTTTTCCAGTTGTGGGCCGACGAAGATGCGAGCGTCCACAGACTTGGTGGCGCCGGGTGCAATGGTGTCCAGCGGCGTGATCATGCCAACAGAGTACAGGTTGGTGTCGACCTTGCGCATGAAAAGGTTGCGCTCAATGCCGTCGCCCAGCAACCAAGCCGAGGCAAAGTAATGCTGCACCATGGCCACGTAGCCGTTAGTCGCCTTCTTCTCGATGTCGACCGAGCCTTCTTCGATCTTCTTGAACTCGACCTTTTGGTACTTCTTGGCCTCGGTGTAGACCGCTGGACCAGTGAAGGTGGAATAGAACGACGACTCGCCCGGTGGCTTGGTGCCATCACGCACCAATTGCAGGTAAAGCTGCGGTGCGGTAGGCACTGAGCCGGTGTTCACCACGTCATGGCGCACGCCGATGGCGTAAGAACCACGGGTCAATGTGTACGTCTTGACCAGCTTCACACCACCGACTTCGGGCGACTCGAACTTCACCACCAACTCGTTGGCGCCGTCTTTCAGGTTGCGCTCGGCAGAAACCAGCTTCATGGCCGTCTTGTGGCTCGGCGCTTCACCGCCAGCGGTACCGGAGATCAAGCCGGTTTGTGCCAAGTACACGCGCGATGGGCTTTCATCCAACAGCACGAAGTTCTTGCTCTTGTCGGCCATGTCCGAATACTGGAGCATTTCCGAACCAATGATGGAGCCGCCTTCGGTGTCGAACGTCAGCTTCAGCACGTCGGTGGAAATCACCACTTTTTCGCGCGGTGTCGCCGTTGCCACGGTGTTGCCAGGTACTTGGCCGGGCGTTCCTGCGGCAGCAGCCACGGGCGCTGGCACGCTGGACGCGCCTCCTGCAGCCGGTGTTGCTGCAACTTCAGTTTTCACTGGCGCCGTGGGGAAGAAGGTGGCTTTGTTTCCGGTATGGACTTGCCACTTATCCCACAGCAACACCATGGAAAAACCAAAAATCACCCACAGGATGGTTCGGCGAATATCGTTCATGAAGACTTCTTCTCGGAAGAGAGGGAAAGCAAGTGGGAAAAGAATCGGGGCGCCTGCTCCGGCACAGGATCTACGCCACCTTGGCACCAGGGCTGGCAGCGCGCCAAGCGGCACACCGTCAAATAAGTGCCAGCGGCTGCGCCATGTTTTTCAAGCGCAGCTATGGAATACAGCGAACAAGAGGGCTCGAACCGGCAAGCCGATCCCAGCCAGGGGCTGAGCAACAGGCGATAAGCTTTGACCACGCCAATCAAGCCCGCCTTGATCATTTGGATGGCTCCAGCTTCGCCACCCGAGCCGCCGCAGGGCGCACACGGCTCATCAACTGGATCAGTTCTTCGCGCACAGCATGTTTGAGTTGCTCTGAGGTCGCGCTGATGAACTGCTTACGGTCAAAACCAGAGCGCAAACGCACCACATGGGCGGCTTGCGACCAATTCCATTCGTTGCCCGCGCTGAGCGTGTAGACCTGGCGCTTGATGGTGTTACGCGTCACGGCACGTTTGGCCCAACGCTTTGGCACCATGGCGCCCATCCAGACACCACCAACGCTGCCCCCAACGCCAAACAGGGCCTGCGGTCGCTCGGACACGGGCCCTGTTGTGGGGGGAGAGCTGAGAGGCTCGTTTGGCACGGAAAGATCCAGACGATGCAAAGCAAAATGCGCCGTACGCGACACAATCTGACCAGACAAAACCGCCTGAAACTGAGCTCGCGTCTTTAATCTTTGCACGACAAGCTCTGGCTTATGCGGCCCAGAAACTGGTCGACGCCCGCACCGAAACGTGCGACAGAGTTAGACCGCCAGACGCTTGCGGCCCTTGGCGCGGCGTGCGTTGATCACGGCACGGCCGCCGCGGGTCTTCATGCGCACCAGGAAACCGTGGGTACGGGCGCGTTTGATTTTGGAAGGTTGATAAGTGCGTTTCATGATGAAATCCTTGAAGGGTTCAATTCAGCGGGTTCCTGAACCGGAACACGTCGCCTAAAGAATAGAGGGCGGAAACCCCTCGGGGACCCCAAAACATGGCTCTTTGACTTCTTCGTGGCCTTGTACAACGTTGATACAACGAGGTACGACCAAATCAACTACTGCAGCCAGCCCGAGCAGCCGGCGAAATCTTATTGATATCAACGGCACGCAAAAAGCCAACCCAGAAACCGCGTTCCAGGGAAACCCGCGATTATGGCAAATTTGCACGACTGTGACAAGCCCATGCCAAAATTTGGCTAGACAAGATATCTCGTCCGCGACCCCGGGTGAATTGTGGATAAATTCTTGATAAATTATACTGGTGGGTGCCCTTAATACAATTTATCCACAGAAGTAGAACGAAACAATGACCGAGGGAACCTACGCCAGCACGGGCGCCGGAGACAGCTTGTGGCTGGCTTGCCTGGAACAGCTGGCGCAAGAACTGCCAGAGCAGCAGTTCAACACTTGGATCAAACCACTGGTGGCGCAGGTCAACGATGACTTCACCAAGGTGACGGTGTTCGTTGCTAACCGATTCAAGCTCGACTGGGTGCGTGCCCAATATGCCGGACGCATCGTTGCCTTACTGGAGAAGACGTACGGACAACCGATTTCCGTAGAGTTAGCGCTCACCCCACGTGAAGCGCCTCAGCGTTCTTACGCCCCTGCTTTGCAAACGCCCACCTTGGTGGCAGCGGCCGAATCGGTCAACATGAGCGAGGACAACGGGCCCGCGCAATTCAAGAACCGGCTCAACTCCGCGCTGACGTTCGACACACTGATCGAAGGTACGGCCAACCGCATGGCACGCGCAGCCGCCATGCATGTGGCGGGCATGCCCGGCCACTTGTACAACCCGCTTTTCATTTATGGTGGTGTTGGCCTGGGGAAAACCCACTTGATGCACGCTGTGGGTAACCGCTTGCTGGCCGACCGGCCGGATGCAAAAGTGCTCTACATCCACGCAGAACAATTTGTATCGGACGTGGTGAAGGCCTACCAGCGCAAGACTTTTGACGAATTCAAAGAGCGTTACCACTCACTCGATTTGCTGCTGATCGATGACGTGCAATTCTTCGCCAACAAAGACCGGACGCAAGAAGAGTTCTTCAACGCGTTCGAGGCGCTGCTGACCAAGAAGTCGCACATCGTGATGACCAGCGACACCTATCCCAAGGGCTTGGCTGACATCCATGAGCGCCTGGTATCGCGCTTCGACTCTGGTTTGACCGTGGCCATTGAGCCGCCCGAGCTGGAAATGCGCGTGGCGATTCTGATCAACAAGTCGCGCGCTGAGGGCACCGAAATGCCCGAAGAAGTAGCCTTCTTCGTAGCGAAAAACGTGCGCTCCAACGTGCGCGAGCTCGAAGGTGCGCTGCGCAAGTGCCTGGCCTACTCGCGCTTCAACCAAAAAGAGATCTCGATTCAGCTCGCCCGCGAGGCGCTGCGCGACCTGCTGTCGATTCAAAACCGCCAGATCTCGGTGGAAAACATCCAAAAAACGGTGGCCGACTACTACAAGATCAAAGTCGCCGACATGTATTCCAAGAAGCGGCCCGCCTCGATTGCCCGTCCACGGCAAATCGCCATGTACCTAGCCAAAGAGCTCACGCAAAAGAGCTTGCCGGAGATCGGCGAGCTGTTTGGCGGTCGCGACCACACCACCGTTTTGCACGCCGTGCGCAAGATTGGCGGCGAACGCCAGCAACTCACCGAACTGAACCAGCAATTACACGTGCTGGAACAGACGCTCAAAGGCTGATCGGTGCAGCGCATGCGGAGCGTTTGGCAGGTCAAAAACAGGGGAGAATCCGGGGGCTGGGTGGAAGCGCTGCGCGACAGCCACGGATTGCAAGATTTAATACATTACTCAAAGAGGTTGACATGATCGTCCTGAAGGCAACGCAAAGCAAATTGCTCGCGATATTGCAGTCCGTCTCGGGCATTGTGGAGCGTCGGCACACGTTGCCCATTTTGGCCAATGTGATGTTGCGCAAGACGGGTTCTTCGGTGCAATTGACCACCAGCGACCTTGAAATCCAGATCCGCACTACTGCCGAACTGGATGGCGACACCGGCAACTTCACCACAACAGTGGGCGCCCGCAAGCTGATCGACATCTTGCGCGCCATGCCGTCTGACCAAACCGTCACGCTCGAGTCCAGCCAAAGCAAGCTGGTGCTGAAGGGTGGCAAGAGCAAGTTCACGCTGCAAAGCCTGCCGGCCGAAGACTTCCCGCTGGTGCAAGAAGCTGCCAGCTTTGGTCCGGTATTCAGCGTGCCGCAAAAAACGCTGAAAGACCTGCTGAGCCAGGTTTCGTTTGCCATGGCGGTGCACGACATTCGCTACTACCTGAACGGCATTTTGTTTGTGGCCGAAGGCAACACGCTGAGCCTGGTGTCGACCGACGGCCACCGCCTGGCCTTCGCCTCGGCCACGCTGGACGTGGAAGTGCCCAAGCAAGAAGTGATCTTGCCGCGCAAAACCGTGCTGGAAATGCAGCGCCTCCTGAGCGACGCCGAAGGCGCGATCGAAATGCAGTTTGCCAACAACCAGGCCAAGTTCACCTTTGGCGGCATGGAGTTCGTGACCAAGCTGGTCGAGGGCAAGTTCCCCGACTACAACCGCGTGATCCCGAAGAACCACAAGAACAGCATCACGCTGGGCCGCCAAGCCTTGTTGTCCAGCCTGCAGCGCACCGCCATTTTGACCAGCGACAAGTTCAAGGGCGTGCGTCTGAACCTCGACCCCGGCACGCTGCGCATTGCCTCCAGCAACGCCGAGCAAGAAGAAGCGATGGACGAACTCGACATCGACTACGGTGGTGACAGCATCGAAATTGGCTTCAACGTGACGTACTTGATCGACGCGTTGGCCAACATGAGCCAGGACATGGTGTCCATCGAGCTCAGCGACGGCAATAGCTCCGCTCTGATGACCATTCCAGAAAATCAAAACTTCAAATACGTTGTGATGCCAATGCGCATCTAGGCCTCTCGACCTTCCCGTCGCCCAGAGCCCTACCTACCCAGCCCGCAATGAACACCCTGTTCAATGCGGGTTTGGTCCATAAAGAGATTGAGATCCGACCGTTATGACCGCAGAAAACCAGCCCATTGATCCCAACGCTGAAAGCACTTTCACCGGTGCCGACAACGCGGACAGCTCCAACTACCAGCCCAAGATTGACACCAACCAAGCCGGTGCATCCGAGGCCTATGGCGAAGGCGCTATCCAGATTCTGGAAGGGCTGGAAGCGGTGCGCAAACGCCCCGGCATGTACATCGGCGACACGTCCGACGGCACTGGGTTGCACCACCTGGTGTTCGAAGTGGTCGACAACTCCATCGACGAAGCACTCGCCGGCCATTGCGACGACATCTTGGTCACCATCCACTCTGACAACTCGGTCAGCGTGGTCGACAACGGGCGGGGCATTCCCACCGGCGTCAAGATGGACGACAAACACGAACCCAAGCGCAGCGCGGCAGAAATCGCGCTGACCGAATTGCACGCCGGCGGCAAGTTCAACCAGAACAGCTACAAGGTCTCGGGCGGCTTGCACGGCGTGGGTGTGAGCTGCGTGAACGCGCTCTCCAAAATGCTGCGCCTGACCATCCGCCGCGACGGCAAAGTGCATGTCATGGAGTTCAGCAAAGGCTTCGTGCAGAACCGCATCATCGAAGTGGTGAACGGCGTGGAAGTCTCGCCCATGAAGGTCATTGGTGACACCGAAAAGCGCGGCACCGAAGTGCACTTTCTGCCCGACACCGAAATCTTCCAGCAGAACAGCGACTTCCACTACGAGATCCTGAGCAAGCGCCTGCGCGAGCTGTCCTTCCTGAACAACGGCGTGCGCATTCGCCTGAAAGACGAACGCACCGGCAAGGAAGACGACTTCGCCGGCGCCGGTGGCGTGCAAGGCTTTGTGAACTTCATCAACAAAGGCAAAACCGTTCTGCACCCCAACGTGTTCCACGCCATGGGCGACCGCCAAAGCGACCAGGGCACCAACATCGGCGTGGAAGTGGCCATGCAGTGGAACAGCGGCTACAACGAACAAGTGCTCTGCTTCACCAACAACATTCCGCAACGCGACGGTGGCACCCACTTGACCGGCCTGCGCGCCGCCATGACGCGCGTCATCAACAAGTACATCGACGACAGCGAATTGGCCAAGAAGGCCAAGGTTGAAGTCAGCGGCGACGACATGCGCGAAGGCCTGACCTGCGTACTGAGCGTGAAGGTGCCCGAACCCAAGTTCAGCAGCCAGACCAAAGACAAGCTGGTCAGCTCCGAAGTGCGCGGCCCGGTGGAAGACATCGTCAGCAAGCTGCTGTTCGACTACCTGCAAGAACGCCCGAACGACGCCAAGATCATCGTCGGCAAAATCATTGAAGCCGCTCGTGCCCGCGAAGCCGCACGCAAGGCGCGCGACATGACGCGCCGCAAGGGCGTGCTCGACGGCATGGGCCTGCCCGGCAAGCTGGCCGACTGCCAGGAAAAAGACCCCGCCATGTGCGAGATCTACATCGTCGAGGGTGACTCCGCCGGTGGCTCTGCCAAGCAGGGCCGCGACCGTAAGTTCCAGGCCATCCTGCCGTTGCGCGGCAAGATCTTGAACGTGGAAAAAGCACGTTATGAGAAGCTGCTCACCAGCAATGAAATCTTGACGCTGATCACCGCACTCGGCACCGGCATCGGTAACGCCAGCGGTGGCGACGCCAAGACCGGCGCGGACGACTTCAACGTCGCCAAGCTGCGCTACCACCGTATCATCATCATGACCGATGCGGACGTTGACGGCGCCCACATCCGCACGCTGCTACTGACCTTCTTCTACCGCCAAATGCCCGAGCTGGTGGAACGCGGCCACATCTACATTGCCCAGCCGCCGCTCTACAAAGTGAAGGCCGGCAAAGAAGAGCTGTACCTCAAAGACGCCAGCGCGCTCGATGGCTTCTTGCTGCGCATTGCCCTGATCAACGCCACCGTGCACACCGGCGGCAGCGCCAACACCACACTCACGGGCGACACGCTGGCCGAGCTGGCGCGCAAGCACCAAGTAGCCGAAGCGGTGATCGCCCGCCTGAGCAACTTCCTCGACGCCGAAGCCCTGCGCTCCATCGCCGATGGCGTAAGCCTGAACCTCGACACCGTGGCCGATGCCGAAGCCTCTGCTGTGGCCCTGCAAGCCAGCCTGCGCGCGCTGGGCAGCGGCGCCGAAGTCAGCGGCGAGTTTGACGTGCGCACCGACAAACCCATCCTGCGCATCAGCCGCCGCCACCACGGCAACATCAAGAGCAGCGTGCTCACGCAAGACTTTGTGCATGGCGCCGACTACGCCTCGCTGGCCGAAGCCGCCAACACCTTCCGCGACCTGCTGGGCGAAGGTGCCCGCGTCACGCGTGGCGAAGGCGAACGCCAGAAGGAAGAGCGCGTCAGCGACTTCCGCCAAGCCATGCGCTGGCTCATCACCCAGGCCGAGCAATCCACCAGCCGCCAGCGCTACAAAGGCTTGGGCGAAATGAACCCTGCACAGCTGTGGGAAACCACCATGGACCCCACCGTCCGCCGCCTGCTGCGCGTGCAGATCGACGACGCCATTGAGGCCGACCGTGTGTTCACCATGCTGATGGGCGACGATGTGGAACCCCGTCGCGACTTCATCGAAACCAACGCCTTGCGCGCGGGCAACATCGACGTTTAAAATTTTTTGACAGCCTCATGAGCTGAAAAACCCAAAGCCCATAAGTTGAAAAACTTATGGGCTTTTTAATTGCAGCCGCACGCTGTGAGGCGGCTCAGCGCTACAGCCCCAATTGATTCCGCTGCGCGACATTTTCTGCTCGGAGCTGTTCGATCAATCGCTCTGCTTCGACAAGGCGCGCCGATACCGCCTCATAGGCCTGCGTCAAGCGCGCTACTTCAGCGGCAAGGTTGTCGGCCACTTCGGTCACGCGCTCTCGGGTGCCGTCGCGCGTTTGTGCCAACAGTGTGGCCAGGCCGCCCAGCCATCGCATGATCTCCACCCGTGTGGTGTCTTTGTGCAGTGGGTTCTGCAAGGTCGCCTTTTTCACGTCGGCGCGGCGGCACAGTTCAGACTGGGTCACGCGCCCGTGGTTGAACGGGTAGATACCGTTGTGCGCGTTGATTTCGGCTTCGATGTCGGCCATGGCCTTGCGCAGCCGCTCCAGTGCGGCTTCGGTGCGCGCATTGGGTTTATCGGACGGGGTCGATGGCTGGAGAAGCACGGTGGTCATGGAAAAAGTTTAAACGGCAATTGCGGTTTGTGGGGTCTCGGTTGCGGTTGATGGCTGCACGCTGCGCCAAACCAAACGGCGAGCTTCAAACGTTTAGGTGCAAAGAATGAATGCATACCTTTCGCACGCTGACTATTCCATTCCCCGGGCAACGCGATAAACTCTTAGCATCCTAAGATTTAAACAAAAACGCGCGGTGCTGGGTGCAGAACCCGCGCCATCCGCTAAAACCAAGAGACACCCAACACCATGCCCAAACTCCAACTCTCTGTCGCCATGGGCGACTACGACCGCACCCGCGCGCTGTTTGATGGCCGGGTGCTGATCGACGGCGTCGACCCGGTCTACATGCTGCTGAACCCGGAAGAAATGTTTTTCCGCGCGATGCGCAGCATGGACTTCGACATTGCCGAGTTGTCGTTCTCCAGCTACTTGGTGAAGCATGCCAAAGGCGACTGCCCTTACATCGCGGTGCCGATTTTCTTGTCGCGCGCATTTCGGCACACGTCGATTTACGTGCGCAAAGACCGCATCACCAAGCCGCAAGATTTGAAGGGGCGCCGCGTGGGTTTGCCCGAGTACCAACTCACTGCGAACGTTTGGGCACGCGCCATTCTGCAAGACGATTTTGGTGTGCGGCCAGAAGACGTGACCTGGGTGCGCGGCGGCATCGACACGCCGGGGCGGCCCGAAAAGATCAAACTGCAACTGCCGCCAAACGTGCATGTGGAAGCCGCCCCGGAAGGCAGCACGATTTCAGAGTTGCTCGACCGTGGCGAGATCGACGGCTTCATCGGCCCGCGCCCACCCAGCGCATCGGCGCTACGCAACCCGCACATCGGCTGGCTGTTCGACGACCCCACCGCCGTGGCCAAAGACTACTACCGACGCACCGGCATCTTCCCCATCATGCACGTGGTGGGCATTCGCAAAGAACTGGCGCAGCAACACCCGTGGTTGCCCGGCGCGGTGGTGAAGGCCTTCACCCAATCCAAGGCGGCGGCACTGGCCTTGTTGAGCGACACCTCGGCCACCAAAGTGACCTTGCCGTTTGTGGAAGAGCAACTCAAGGCTGCACGCGAAAGCATGGGCGAAGACTATTGGTCGTACGGTGTGGCACCTGCGCGCAAGACGCTGGAAGCCTTTGTGCGCCACCACCATGCGCAGGGTTTGTCGGAACGGTTAGTGCCTGTGGAAGAGCTGTTCCACCCTTCGACTTACGAGAGCTACAGCATCTAGAGGCCGCACTAGACGTCCCTTTAACACGTAGGTTTTTGCGGTTATTTTGGCAAACCTGCGGTTGATAATCTTTCGCAACTAGACCGCCCAGCCTTGTGTTTGGGCGCCATTCACGGTTGCAAAAATTCAACAAGGGACTTCATGCGCCAACGCACCTTCCAGCACTTCACGGGCACCGCTGCCATCGCCTCGGTACTCTTTGCCGCCAGCGCTTTGCCGGCCTTTGCCCAAGGTGAAGTCACGCTCTACACCACGCGTGAAGCGGGTCTGGTGCAACCGCTGTTGACCGCATTCACCGCCACCACTGGCACCAAGGTCAACACCGTGTTCGTGAAAGACGGCCTGCTGGAACGCGTGAAGGCCGAAGGCACACGCTCGCCTGCCGACGTGTTGATGACGGTGGACATTGGCAACCTGATGGATTTGGTCGAAGGTGGCGTGACGCAGCCGGTGAACTCGGCTGGCCTGAACAGTGCCATCCCCGCCAACCTGCGCGGCGCAGACGGCCAATGGTTTGCCTTGTCGATGCGCGCCCGTGTGCTCTACGCGCAGAAAGACTTGAAGCTCGGCGCCTTCCGCTACGAAGACCTGGCCGACCCAAAGTGGAAGGGCAAGGTGTGTATTCGCGCAGGCCAGCACCCGTACAACACCGCCTTGGTGGCCTCGATGATTGCGCACGACGGCGAGGCCAAGGCCGAGCAATGGCTGCGCGGCGTGAAGGCCAACCTGGCGCGCAAAGCTACCGGTGGCGACCGCGATGTGGCACGCGACATTCTGGGCGGCATTTGCGATGTGGGCCTGGCCAACTCGTATTACGTGGGCCAAATGAAGTCGTCCAAAGAAGGCACCGATGCGCGCAAGTGGGGCGATGCGATTCAAGTGGTGAAGCCCACGTTTGCCAACAGCAAATCGGGCGGCACGCATGTCAACATCAGCGGTGCTTCGGTGGCCAAGAACGCGCCGAACCGCGACAACGCCGTCAAGCTGCTGGAATTCCTGGCGTCTGAATCGGCGCAAGCTTTGTACGCCGATGCCAACTACGAATACCCCGTGCGCAAGGGTGTGACGCTCGACCCCATCATCGGCAAAACGATTGGTGAGCTGAAGGTCGACCCGCCGCCGTTGACCGAGATTGCCAAGTACCGCAAGCAGGCCAGCGTGTTGGTCGACAAGGTTGGCTTCGACAAGTGATGCCGTTTCGGCGCCCTTCGGGGCGCGTTTGAAAATGCCACCCCGGTTGCAAGCCGTCGGTGGCATTTGGCGTTTGGCCACGCTAGTGATCGCACTCGGCGTGTTGATGCCCGTGGCGTCGCTCGCCTGGATTGCGCTGGGCGGCGACTTTGCGCATTGGGCGCACCTGGCGCACAACGTCTTGCCCCAAGCCGCGCTCGACACCGCCATGCTGTTGGCCGGTGTGGGCGCGGTGGTGCTGGTGGTGGGCACCGGCTGCGCCTGGCTGGTGACGGCCTACCGCTTCCCCGGCCGCAGCGTGCTGCATTGGGCGCTGCTACTGCCGCTGGCCATGCCCACCTACATCGTGGCGTTTGCCTACCTCGACTTGCTGCACCCCATTGGCCCGGTGCAGGGTGCCGTGCGTTGGCTGCTGGGATTCGACAACCCGCGCCAGTTTCGCTTGCCCGATTTGCGCTCCATGGGCGGCGCCATCTTTGTACTTGGCTTTGTGCTCTACCCCTATGTGTACCTAGCGGCACGCGCCATGTTCATGACACAACCCGCACACCTGTTGGAGGCCGCACGCACACTGGGCGAAGGCCGCTGGGGCGCGTTTCGCCGTGTGGCCTTGCCCATGGCACGCCCGGCTTTGGCGGTGGGCTTGAGCCTGGCGTTGCTGGAGACACTGAACGACATTGGCGCCTCTGAGTTCCTCGGCGTGAACACGTTGACCGTGGCCATCTACACCACCTGGATCACGCGCTCCGACCTGGCGGGTGCGGCACAAATCGCCTGCACCATGATGCTGTTTGTCATCGCCCTGGTGGCGCTGGAACGGCATGGCCGACGCCACCGCCAGTTTGGCTCGGTACAGCGCATGCGCGCCGTGGCGCCGCACCCGCTGCATGGCGCCAAAGCGTGGGCCGCAACGGCTGCGGCCACTGCGCCCGTGGTCATTGGCTTCGGCGCGCCAGCAGCGTATCTCGTATCTGAAACCGCCAAGCGTTTGCTCCAGGGTTATCAACCCTCTGCAGGGCTGTGGGCCAGCTTGGGCAACACCGTGACGCTGGCGTTGGGCGTGACGTGTATCGCCGTGGCCAGCGGCCTGGTCGTGGCCTGGGCCTGCCGCCGCATCGGCTCGCGCCCCAACACCCACCATTGGCAAGCGCGCGCGGCCTCATTGGGCTATGCCATTCCCGGCACGGTGTTGGCGATTGGTTTGTTGACGCCCGCGCTGTTTGTCGACGCACAGCTGGCCGAGGTTTTTGGCCTGCCCGGTTTGCCGCTCATGGGTGCTGGTGCCGTGTTGGCGGCGGCGTGTGTGATCCGCTTCCTGGCCATGCCAATTGGTGGCATGGAAGCCGGCCTGGCGCGCATTCCCGCGCCACTGGAACAGGCCGCGCGCCTGCTGGGCGAAACGGCCACCGGCACGCTGCGCCGCGTGCACCTGCCGCTGCTGCGCCCGGCCATCACCGTGGGTGCCTTGCTGGTGTTTGTCGACACCATGAAAGAGCTACCCGCTACGCTGCTGCTGCGCCCCGCCAACTTCGACACACTGGCCACCTGGCTCTACGCCGAAGCCGCGCGCGGCACCTACGAAGAGGGCGCCATCGCCGCGTTGTTGATCGTACTGGCCGGCCTGCTGCCGGTGGTGGTGCTGGCACGCACCCAACTCGGCACCGCCACCGCAGAAGCCGCTAATCCGCTGGAAAACCTCTCATGACCGCCGTCCTCAGCATCGACAACCTACGCGTAACCTACCAGGGCGCACACGGCCCGCACGTGGCCGTGCAAGACTTTTCTTGGAGCGTGGAAGCCGGGCAAATCGCTTGCCTGCTTGGGCCTTCGGGTTGCGGCAAGACCACCGTGCTGCGCACCATTGCCGGGTTTGAGCCGCTCAGCGCGGGCAGCATTCGGCTGGGCGATGTAGTGCTGTCTTCGCCGCAAGTGCACCTGCCGCCCGAGCGCCGCCGAGTGGGCATGATGTTCCAGGAATACGCGCTGTTCCCACACCTCACCGCCGCGCAGAACGTGGCCTTTGGTTTGCGGCGTTTGGCCGCAGCCGACATCGCCACGCGTGTCGCCGACATGTTGACCCTGGTGGGCCTGCTCGATGCGGGCCGACGTTATCCGCACGAGTTATCCGGCGGCCAACAACAACGTGTGGCGCTGGCCCGCGCCATGGCGCCCACACCGGCCTTGCTGCTGCTGGACGAACCGTTCTCCAACCTCGACAGCAGCACACGCGAGCGCTTGTCGGTCGAGGTGCGCGACATCTTGCACCGCGCAGGGCAGACCGCGGTGCTGGTCACGCACAACGAGGCCGAGGCGCACACCATGGCCGATCAGGTGCGGGTGTTGTGAGCATGCGGCTGGGAGCGGTGGCTGTAAAGTCGTAACCGTTTCGGAACCCGCGCAACCGCAAACTCACGCACACTGCGGCCTCATTCAGTTGGATTGCATCGCAATCGCCCGCCATGCCCTCATCACTCGGCGCCGCAGAAGTGGCCCATCCGCACAGCAATTTCTCTGCGTTCTTAGCGTCGCTGTTCCTCTCCAAAATCGCCGACCAGGTGTTGCTGTTCCTGGGGCCGTTAGTGGTGTTTCAAACCACCAGCGATGTGGGGTGGTCGGGCCTGGCGTTTGCGTTGGAGGCGTTTCCGCGCTTCTTGTCGTTTCCCATTTGCGGCGCGCTCTGCGACCGCATATCGCCGGTGCGCTTGATGCGTTGGAGCCAGTTGTGGCGCGCACTGGTGTGTGTGAGCGGCGCAATTGGTGGCGCCGTGATCGGCGGGCTCGGCTGGTTGATTGCGTTGTCGGTCATCTGCGGCGTGTTGACCACGCAGGGCGCCATGGCGCGCGAGGTGATCTTGCCGCAGGCGTTTCAGCGCCACCGGTTTGAGAAGGTGCTGGCCTATTCGCAAACCGCCGACCAGGTGGGCGCCGTGCTGGGGCCGGTGGTGGCAGCGGGTTTGCTCGCGCTGTGGCAATGGCCCTCGGCAGTCGCCGCTACCGCTGGGATCTTTTTGCTAGGCGACCTGGCCTTGTTGTGGTGGCAGCACACCAACCGCGTGCCGCTGCATGCACGCGGCGCCAGCCAGGCCAGCGCATGGCACGCCATGTGGGGCGGGCTGCGCCACATCGTCATCACGCCGGGTCTGCGCAAGCTGGTGATTGAGGCGGCCGGCATCAACCTGGTGGTGGGTGTCACGCTGGCCTCGTCTGCGGCGCTCTTCACCGGCCAGCACGCGCAGTCGGCCGCCCGCTACGGTGTGCTGCAAACGGGGGGCGCCATTGCCACCGCGGTCATCTTGATGGGCATTGCACACATCGCCGTGCCGGTGCGCCGCTTGGGGATTGCTGCTTTTGCTTTGATGCTTTTGGGCGGCCTGCTCACGGCCTTCAGCGCCAGCGCGTGGGGTTATGCGGTGGGTTATCTGCTGGTGATTGGCTTCGACAAAATGTTCAACGTCTACCTGCGCAGCACGCGGCAAAAGCTCATTCCGCTGGCGGACTTCGGCAAGACCACCGGCGTGATGGCGATGCTGAACAACCTCACGCAACCTATCGCGGGCTTGGCCATCGGCGCGTTTGCCGCCCAGTGGACGGCGGGTGGGGTGATCTTGGCGCTGACGGGCTTGATGGCGTTGCTTGCTCTTGTAGCCGCACGCATCAAGTAACGCACACTAGGCCTCTAACACCCGCCGCCCGGCGGCCACCACGGCATCGGTCAGCCGGTCGAGCATGGGAATCTTCAGCCGCGCGTGTTGCCATGCCAGCGGCACCAGCAAGTCGCTGCCCGGCAGCAGGCGCACCAGGGTTCCGCTGTCGAGGTGCTGGCGCACATCGTCCACCGGGCACATGCCCCAGCCCATGTGTGCCAGGCTGGCGCTCACAAACCCAGGCGACGAGGGCAGCCAGTGCTGCGGCATTTCCACGCGTTGGCCGCAGGCGTTTTCGGCCCACTGCGCCTGCAATTGGTCTTTGCGGTTGAAGGCCAGGCAGGGCGCCAGCGCCAGACTGTCTGCGTTGATGCCGCGCGCAAAGTGGCGCGCCACATATGCCGGGCTGGCCACGGCCACGTAACGCATGCGGCCCAACGGCACGGCGCGGTTGCCTTGGATGGGCAACACGTCGCTGGTCACCGCCGCCAGCACCGTGCCGTCGCGCAGCCATTGGGCGGTGTGGTCTTGGTCGTCCACGCTGATGTCGAGCAGCGCAGGCGCGTCTTGCGTGAAGGCGGCGGCGGCGGTGATGAACCACGTGGCCAGGCTATCGGCGTTGACGGCCACGCGCAGCGTCACGCGTTGGTCGGCGCTGCGCAGTGCCGCCAGCGCGGGCAGGTTGCCTTGTAGCTCGGCCTCCAGCATGCCCACCTGCTCCATGTGGCGGCACAGCCAATGGCCGGCCTCGGTGGCTGTGCAAGGCGTGCCGCGCACCACCAGCGCCAGGCCCAGCCGTTCTTCCAGCAGCTTGATGCGTTGCGACACCGCCGAGGGCGTGACGTGCAGGGCCCGCGCCGCACGCTCAAAGCTGCCCTGGCGCACCACCTGCGACAAGGCTTCAAGGGAAACGTAGTCGAGCATATTTAGCAACCCTTAATGATCGGTAGAAAGTTTAACTGGGCTAAACAGTTGCGCGCTGGCATTCTTCGCGCCTATGTTGCATGTCCTCCAAGCCTCCGATCTCTCCGCCTTCACCCGTGGCCTGGCCTTGTGCTTCGGCCTGATCGTCGCCATTGGCGCGCAAAACACATTTGTGCTGCGCCAGGGCCTGCGCAACGAACATGTGCTGCCCGTGGTGGCCTTCTGCACCCTGGCCGATGCCGTGCTGGTGTTCGCCGGTGTGGCTGGCATGTCGCAAGTACTGGCGGCCAGCCCGGCCCTCGCAGCGTGGCTAGCCTTGGGCGGCGCCGTCTTCTTACTCGTCTATTCAGCCCTGGCCATGCGCCGCGCGCTGCAACACCACGCGCTGCAGGTCGCGGGCAACACGGGGCGCACCGTCACCCTGGGTGGCGTGATGCTGCAGTTGAGCGCCTTCACCTTCCTCAACCCACACGTGTACCTCGATACCTTCATGCTGATGGGCTCGGTGGGCGCGGCCCAGCCGGGGCAGGCACGTTGGTTTTTCGTCGCCGGCGCGGCCTGCGCCAGCCTGGTGTGGTTCACCGCCCTGGGCTTTGGCGCGCGCATGCTGGCCCCCTGGCTGAACCGGCCCAGCGCCTGGCGTTGGATCGACGCGACGGTGGCGCTGATGATGGCGGTGCTGGGCGTGGTGGTGGCGCGACAAGCCTTTGGCTTGTTTGCAGCGCTGTAGGCCAAATGACTAGGGCCTGTTAACACTATGGATGGGAGACGCGTTGCGAGTCCAAAAGGCCAGAGGCGAGGCGCAAAACGCAGCCGGGGTGAACCCCGGCAAGGCTTTGCAACGATGCGGCTGGTCTTTTGGGCCGCAACCCGAAGGGAACGTGGTTAAAAAACCGCCACTCCGCGTTGCCCGCCTAGGCCAGGCGGACGCCTGGCCGTCGCCGTGCGCCTTGATTGGCGGTTTTTTAATCACGTTCGCGCTCCCATCCATAGTGTTAACAGGCCCTAGACTCCACGGTCTCATGACAAGACCTGACCACACCTGCCGCCACGCCACCTCCGCCGATGTAGACCGCTGCTTCCACATCGAAACCACTGCGTACGAGGGCGACGAGGCTGCCACGCGCGAGAAGATCGCCACGCGCATTGCCCAGTACCCCGCAGGTTTTCTGGTGCTGGAGGTGCAGGGCGTGATCGCGGGCTTCATCAACTCGGGTTGCGCGTTCGAAGTGCACATGGCCGATGAGGCCTTCAAGGAACTGATCGGCCACGACCCGGCCGGGCCACAGGTGGTGATCATGTCAGTGGTAGTGCACCCGGACTTCCAGGGCCAAGGCTGGTCGAGCTTGCTGATGCAGCGCTTCATCGCCCACATGCGCGGGCAGGGCAAAGAGGCGATTCACCTGATGTGCCGCACGCACCACGTGGCGCTGTACGAGAAGATGGGTTACCGCTACGAGCGGCCTTCCGAGTCGGCGCACGGCGGCATTGCCTGGCATGAAATGGTGCTAGCCCTGTAGAGTACCCATTCGCTACGCAGCGTCACCCGGTCACTCCGTCTGTTCGGCCAAGCGCGCCGCCATGAAGTCCAGAAAACACGCGATGCGCGCCGCCAGCGCGGTGTTGCGGTAGTACACCGCGTGCACCGGCTGGCGCACCTCCAAGGTGTCGCGCGGCAGCACTTGCACCAGATCGCCCCGTTGCCGGTCGGTGCGGGTCATGAAGTCGGCCAGGCACACCACACCGGCGCCAGCCAAAGCCAGTTGGCGCAGGGTTTCGCCACTCGATGCGATGACGGCGGGCGTGATCTCCAGAGCGTCGCCACCCGCATCGCGTACCGGCCAGCGGTTGAGGTGGGCGGGTTGCGCAAATCCCAACAGCGTGTGGCCGGCGAGCGCCGCCACATCCTTGGGGCGGCCATGCGCCTTCAGGTAAGCCGGGCTGGCCAGCACGCGCAGCCGGTTGCTGCCCAAGGGGCGCGCGTGCAGCGTGGAGTCTTGCAGGGTGCCGATGCGGATGGCGATATCGGTGCGGTGCTCCAGCAGGTCGATGATCTGGTCGCTGCTGTTCAACTCCAGCGTGATGGCCGGGTACAGCGCGCGAAAATCGGCCACCAGCGGCACCACCACGTGCAGCATGTAAGGCGTGGCGGCGTTCACGCGCAAGCGGCCGGCGGGCTTTTCGCGGCGCACGGCCATTTGTTCTTCGGCCTCGTCCACCGCCGCCAAAATTTTGCGCGCCTGCGCCAAAAAAGCGTGGCCTTCTTCGGTCAGTTCAATGCGGCGCGTGGTGCGCTGGAGCAGAGTGGTGGCGAGCTTTTCTTCGAGCCGCCCGAGCGCGCGGCTGATGCCCGATGTGGTTTGGCCGAGCTGCGCGGCAGCGGCGGTGATGGAGCCGCTGTCGACCACCGTGGTCAGCGCCAGCAGCTCGTCGAGCGTGGTTTTCATGGCATAGCCGCCCTTTATTGTTGATTTTTGATCAACGATATTTTGCCCATTACCATCTTTTTCTGCAAAAGACTTCCGCGCACACTCCAGTCCATTCTTCAACTGGAGTCATCTCATGCCGCTTGCTTTATTGGCGCTGACCATCAGCGCCTACGCCATCGGAACCACCGAGTTCGTCATCGTCGGGCTGTTGCCCGTCATCGCCGCAGACCTGCACGTCAGCCTGCCATCGGCCGGCCTGTTGGTCAGCCTCTACGCGCTGGGCGTGGCCATTGGCGCGCCCGTGCTCACCGCCCTGACCGGCCGTGTGCCCCGCAAACAACTGCTGCTGGGTTTGATGCTGTTGTTCACCGCCGGCAACCTGCTGGCCTGGCAAGCGCCGGGCTACACCACGCTGGTGGTGGCGCGCATTTTGACGGGCCTGGCCCACGGCGTGTTCTTCTCGATTGGCACCACCATCGCCACCAGCCTGGTGCCGAAAGAAAAGGCCGCCAGCGCCATTGCCATCATGTTCACCGGGCTCACCGTGGCACTCGTCACCGGCGTGCCGCTGGGCACCTTCATTGGCCAGCACTTTGGCTGGAACCAAACCTTCCTGGCCGTCTCGGCTCTGGGCTTGATCGCCTTTGTGGGTAGCCTGTTGTTTGTGCCAAAGAACATTGCGCACCAACCGCCGGCTTCGCTGCTGCAACAGGTGAAGGTGCTGGGCCAACCGCGTTTGTTGCTGGTCTATGCCACCACCGCACTCGGCTACGGCGGCTCGTTCATCGCGTTCACTTACCTCGCGCCGATCTTGCAGCAAGTGTCGGGCTTCAGCGCCAACGCGGTGAGCCTGGTGTTGCTGGTGTATGGCGTGTCGGTGGCCGTGGGCAACATCTGGGGCGGCAAGCTGGCCGACCAACACGGCGCCATCCGCGCACTGCAAATCATCTTCTTCGGCTTGGCTGCCGTGTTGTTTGTGTTGACGTTCACCGCCGCCAGCCCATGGCTGGCCTTGGCCACCGTGTTGGTGTGGGGCGCTGTGGCCTTTGGCAACGTGCCGGGCTTGCAGGTGTATGTGGTGCAACAGGCTGAACGTGTGGCCCCCCAAGCGGTAGACGTGGCCTCAGGCCTGAACATCGCCGCCTTCAACCTCGGCATCGCCGGTGGCGCCTGGGGCGGTGGCCTGATCGTCGAACACCTGGGCCTGCTGCACACACCGTGGATTGGCGCCCTGGTGGTGCTGGGCGCCTTGGGCCTGACCACCTACAGCGGTTGGCTCGACCGCCGCTTGCCCGCCATGCCACGCAGCCAACGCACGGTGGCCGCGCACTGAAATTTGAACTCGATAGGAAACACATCATGACCACGACCAAAACCCTGAGCACCGGCCCGGCCACCATTCCCTCGCTCGGCTTCGGCACCTTTCGCATCCCCGGCGCAGAAGTGCTGCAGATCTTGCCGCACGCGCTGAACGCAGGCTTTCGCCACATCGACACCGCACAAATCTACGGCAACGAAGCCGAAGTCGGCGACGCGATGGCGGACGCAGGCGTGCCACGCAACGACATCTTCCTGACCACCAAGGTCTGGGTGGAACACTACCGCGCCGATGCGCTGGTAGCCTCGGTACACGAGAGCCTGCGCAAGCTGCGCACTGACCACGTAAACCTGTTGCTCCTGCATTGGCCTAACGCCAATGTGCCGCTGGCCGAAACCATCGAAGGCCTGAACGCTGTGTACAAGGCCGGTCTGGCGCAACACATTGGTGTGAGCAACTTCAACACGCAAATGATGGAAGAAGCCGCGCGCCTGAGTGCTGCGCCGCTGGTGACCAACCAGGTCGAATACCACCCCTACCTGAACCAAGACAAGGTGATGGCCGCCGCCCAGCAACTCGGCATGACCGTGACCTCGTACTTCGGCTTGGCCGATGGCACGGTGGTACACGACCCGCTGCTGCAGACAATAGGCCAACGCCACGGCAAAACGGCGGTGCAAGTGGTGCTGCGCTGGCTGGTGCAGCAGCCGAATGTGGTGGCGCTGACCAAGACCGTGCAGCCGGCGCGCGCCGTGTCTAACTACCAAGTGTTTGACTTTGAACTGAGCTCCGACGAGATGGCCAGCATCAGTGCACTCACCTCGCAGAACAAGCGCCTGGTCAGCCCCGATGGCTTGGCCCCAGCTTGGGACTAAGCCTCAGATCAAGGTCAACAACGCCTGCAGCGGGTCTTCATTAGCCCGACTGGCCGGGCCGACAGGCAAGCGCGCGCTGGCGACAAAGGTGTGAACCTGCTCGGGCGGCAGCGGCTTGCTGAAGAAGTAGCCTTGGTAGTCTAGGCAACCATGCTGTGTTAAAAACTCGCGCTGCTCGGCGGTCTCCACACCTTCCGCGATCACCGCCAGGTTCATGCTTTGGCCCAGGCGGATGATGGTGCGCACAATGGCCGCGTCGTTGGGATCAGTAAGCACGTCGCGCACAAACGATTGGTCGATCTTCAACTGGTCGAGCGGCAAGCGTTTGAGGTAGGCCAACGATGAGTAGCCGGTGCCAAAGTCGTCGAGCGAGAAGCGCACGCCCAGTGATTTGAGCTGGGTCATCTTGTCCACCACCATCTCCACGTCATCGACAAGCATCGTCTCCGTCAACTCCAGCTTCAGACGCTCTGCATTCGCACCCGTGGCGCGCAAGGTCTCCACCACCTGCATAACAAAGTCAGGATGTTTGAACTGACGAGAGCTGACGTTGACTGCCACGGTGAGTTGGTTTGCACCGTCAGTGACAGCCCAGTGCGCCAGCAGTTGGCACGCCTGCTCCAGCACCTGGCGGCCCAGCTCCAGAATCAAACCGGTTTCTTCGGCCACGGGCACAAATTCGGCCGGCGACACCATGCCGCGCACCGCATGGCGCCAACGCACCAGCGCCTCAACCCCTGTGCACACGCCACCTGCGCCGGCCTGGGGCTGAAAGTAAGCCTGAAAATCGCCCTGCACCAGTGCCGCGCGCAGCTCGCTCTCCAGCGAGGCACGGGCCATCACCGCCGCTTGCAGGCCGGGGTCGAAGAAGCGCAAGGTGTTGCGGCCCGCCGCCTTGGCCTGGTACATGGCAATGTCGGCCTGCTTGAGCAAGTCGCCCACCACATCTTCTGGCGTGCTGAAGCGCGTGGCGCCGATGCTGCAGGTGCTGATGTGTTCGTTGCCGTGCAACTGGTAGGGCTGGCTCAGGCTGGTCAGAATTTTTTCCGCCAGGAGCTTGGTTTGCTGGCTGACCTCTTGGGCATCAACACCCAGGCGCTCCAGCAGCACCACGAACTCGTCGCCACCCAAACGGGCCACCGTGTCGCTGGCGCGCACACAACTGGCCAGGCGTTGCGCCACTTGGCGCAGCAGTTGGTCGCCGCTGTCGTGGCCCAAAGAATCGTTCAGCGTTTTGAAGTTGTCCAGGTCGATGAACAACAGGGCGCCACCGCGGCCGGTGCGGCCGCAGTCAGACAACGCGTTGCGCAGCCGGTCCATCAACAGCAGGCGGTTCGGCAATGAGGTCAGCGTATCGAAGAACGCAAGTTTTTCGATTTCGCGCTCGGCCAGCTTGCGTTGGTTGATGTCGGTGTTGATCGCCAGAATGGAATGCGGCTGGTCGTTCGCGTCACGCACTAGCGTCCAGCGCGCTTCCACCCACAAGGTGCTGCCGTCCTTGCAGCGTTGCTCCATCTCGCCGTGCCATTCGCCACGCTCTAGCAGGGCTTCGTTGGCCAGGTGGTACTGCAGCGGCGTGTCGTAAATGCGCGTCAGCACCGACCGGCCAATCATCTCTTGTGCGCTCCAGCCGTACATGCGTTCGGCACTCTTGTTCCAGAACATCACGCGCGCGTCGAGTCCGCGCACCACGATCGCGTCTTGCGCTTTGTCGAGCAGCGAAGCTTGGTGCTGGATGCGCGCATCAGACTCCTGCCGGTCGAGCTCGGCTGAGGCGCGGGCTGCAAAGATCTGCAGCGTGGAATGCACAAATTCGCTGTCGAGTGGCGGCTCCTGGAACAAGGCCACCAGCAGGCCCTGCACCTCGCCATTGCCGCCCATCAACGGGCGCGCCAAGCAAGTCTGCACATCGGGCAAACCAAAGGCGGCCACAGCGGGATAACGGGTCAACACCTGGTCGCAATGCAGGTTGGTGTCTTGGTCAAAGCAGTCGTCCCACGGCATGCCCTCAGTGGGGATGACCAACTTCGGTACGGCAACGCCCGCCACCACTGCGGCGATGGTTTGCGTCTGGCAGCCGCCACCCGGCAAGGTGGGCACCACACGCGCCACAAACCCGGCTTGGGCGCCCAGCGCCTCGGTCATGTTGCGCACCAGTTGCTCAAAGAAAGCCGTGCCTGTGGACGCCGAGACACCTGCCGCCATCTTCAACACGGCGGCCTGCACCCGGCGTTGGCTGTCTTGCGCACGCTGGTGCGCAATGCCATAGGCCAGGTCGTCGGCCAGTTGTTGCAGCAGGCGAATTTCGTCCTGGCTGATCTGCACCACTTCGCTGGCGTACAGGCACAACATGCCAAACGTTTCGTCCCCGTTGCGCAGCGGCAGGCTGGCCATGCCGCGAATGCCGGCTTCGGCCAGGTCGGCCAGGCGCGACTGGAACAAGGGCTCCAGCATCAGGTCTTCAACGATCACCACCTCGGCGTCACGCACGGTGCGCATGATGGGCTTGAGGGTCATGTCTTCGTCCGCGCGCCAGCTCAGCGGCAGCGTAGCGAGAAACGGCGCGCTATAGCCAGCCTCGGCCTCGCGGGTGATCGAATACACCGGCACGTCATCCGGGTGCTCCTGCACCGGCTTTTGCGCGTAACCCACCCACACACGCCGATAACCGCCGATGTCTACGGCCACCTGGCAGATGGCGTGCAGCAGGGCTTCTTCACTGGTGGCGCGGATCAGCGCTTCATTGCAGGCGCTGCGCAGGCGGTGCGCGCGGCTCAGGCGGGTGAACTCACGTTCTGCGCGGCGGCGCAGGGTGACGTCTTGCACCAGCACCAGGCGCGCGGGTTGGCCGGCAAAGTCGATGGCATCGGACGACACCTCGATCTCGATCACCGTGCCGTCTTTGCGGATGTGGCGGCGCGGCAGCGCCAACACCTTGGCCGCGCTGGCCGTGGCCAGCAGGGCGCGTTCCATTTCCACCGCGTCGGAGGCAGGCCACAACTGGTGCACGGTCATGCCCAAGAATTCGGCTTCGCTGTAGCCGTAGTGCAGCACCGCTGCGCGGTTCACCGCCAGAAAACGCCGAGAGTCGCGCGCCGTGACCCACATGGGGCACGGGTTGTGGTCGAACAGCATGCGGTACTGCTGGCTCGACGCCTTGACCTGCAGCGCCAACCCATAACGGTGGATGGCACCGCCCAAAGTTTCGGCCACCGCCTGCAGCGAGCTGCGTTCACGCTCCCCAAAGGCCGCCACCCGGTTCGAATGCAGCCGCAGCACCCCGACGGCGT
The DNA here is from genome assembly GCF_049860745.1 of Hydrophilobacter chitinilyticus. GTDB lineage: Bacteria > Pseudomonadota > Gammaproteobacteria > Burkholderiales > Burkholderiaceae_C > Rhodoferax_B. Next base: position 6,083,304 of record NZ_CP187561.1, read on the forward strand.
TGCCGCCGTTGCGCAGTGGCGCCAGCATCAGCGAGCGCACCTGCGGCAGCAGACGGGCGGCCAGCGGATTTGACACCGGGCTTTGCCATACGTCCGGCGTGTAGAGCAGCTCCTGGTCGCGCAGCACGATGCCCGCCAAGCCGGCCTCTACCGGCATGAGTTGCCCGACCAGGTGCGCGCATACGCCCGTGGCCGCCTTGCACACCAGGGCGTCGTCGTCCACCAAGTCGATGGCACAGCCGTCGGCGCCGGTCAGGTCGAGCAGGCGGTCGGCCATGTGGCCCAACAAGGCATCGCGTCCCAGTGCCATCTCGCCTTGCAGCTCAGCCATTTCTTGTTGGATGTGCAGCAGCTTGGTGCGGATGCGTGCGTCCATCACCGTCTCTGCGGCAACGTGTTCGCGCGCGTCGGCCTCACGCTGGTGCCACTGCAGGCGCTCGGCCATGTGCTGGGCCAGTAATTGCAGGGTTTGAAGTTGCGCGCTACGCACGGCCAACGCCGGTTCGGTCAGCGCGGCTCTTTCCAATGCGGGAAGCTTGACTGCCAACACCCCGAGCACAGTGCCATCAGCATTGGGCTCCAACGGCAAACCCAGCAGGGCATGGCCCTCAGGCGCGTCTTGCTGCACCGGCTGGCCCGTGCGCAATACCTCGGCAGCGCAGGTTTGCGCCCAATCCGTCGCTGCATCATCAGCACCCACGCTGCACACCACGCGCAGCGCACCGTCGCATACGGCGAGCAATGCAGCAGCCTCAGCCCCGCAGGCTTGCGCTGCCACTTGAACCAGCGGCGCCAGGCCAGCGGCCAGCCAGATGCCGTCGGCGTTCATCAAGCGGTGTGCCACGAGCAGAAGCAGGGCAGGTCACCGCAGACGCCGCATGCGGCTGCTTTGGACGGGGTGGCTAGTCTGAAGTTTTGAAATCTTGGGTGCATCAACAACAGGGTCGCCGGAGTGAAAGTAAAGTTTTCGACACGAATGGTTACAAACCTCTTCGCGCCCGTCAAGGACGGTTCACCCAAGCCCTGTTGTCAATCTGTCACCAAGTTGTCGCGCAAGCGCCTGTAGGCTTATTCGTTGTCGATGTTTTCGTGCACCGCCACGCTGCCACGGCGCCAGTAGCCGGCGGCTTTCACCCACTTGGGTTGGGCACCACGCTCGGCCAGCAAATAACTGCGCAAGGCCTTGGCGGCACCAGTCTCGCAGGCCACCCAGGCATGAAAATCCCCGGCAGGCCACGCCAGTGCTTGCAATGCGGCCAACAAGCCAGCGGATTCGCCTGCGGCGGCACCGTCACGCAATACCCATTGCACTTGCAACGCGGCGGCGCTTTGCAGGCTTTGCACACACGCGGCGTTGTCGACTTCGGCCACCACGATGGCACGGCTGCCAGCCGGCAATTCGGCCAGACGGCGGGCGATGGCAGGCAAAGCGGTGTCGTCTCCGACCAACAGGTGCCAGTCAAAGTCGGTGGGCAACAGGAACGAACCACGCGGGCCGCCAATCACCAGCGGGTCGCCCACTTTGGCCTGCAACGCCCACTGGGTGGCGGGGCCGGCTTCGTGCAGCGCGAAGTCGATGTCCAGCGTCAACGCCTGGGCGTCGAAGTGGCGCGGCGTGTAGTCGCGCATGATGGGGCGCGGCGCATCGGGGGCCGACTCGACGCCATTCGGGCCGAGTTGCGGTGCATGGAATTCGCCGGTGGCCGGGTCGGGGAAAAACAGCTTCACGTGGTCGTCAAAACCGGGGCTGTAAAACCCCTGCAGTTCGGCGCCACCCAGGGTGATGCGCAACATGCCGGGCGTGAGGCGCGTGCTGCGCACCACGCGGACGTTGCGGCGGCGCAGTTCATGGCGCACACGTTGGGCGGTGCGGCCGGAGAGTTCGGCCAGGGCAGGGTTCAAAGGTGTGTTCATAGAGGTGCTCATAAGCGTTCGAGGTTTTGCGCTGCGGTGTCGAGCACGGCAGCAAAGGCGTTGGCCTGTTCTTCGGTCAAAGGGGCGCGCGACAGGCGCATGCGCACGGCCAGTTTCAGGTTTTCCAAAGCACGCACCACTTGTGGCGGGCGCGTCGCCAGGCTGTTGCCGGCGTCGCCCATGCGGGCCATCATGGCGTCGGCAGCTTCGCGGTTGGCTTGCAGGTATTCGCGACCGGCGTCGGTCACGGTGTAGAGCTTGCGGCCGCCGCTTTCGGCGGTCACTGCGGTGTGGCCCAAGTCTTCAAGCCAGGTTAGCGCGGGGTAGATCACGCCGGGGCTCGGGCTATAGCGGCCTTGCATGCGGTCTTCGATCTGTTTGATGAGTTCGTAGCCGTGGCTGGGTTTGTCGGCAATCAGTTGCAGCAGCACAAAGCGCAGGCCGCCGTGAGCGAACACCCGGCTGCCGCCTCCGCCACGACCTCGGCCGCCTTCCAGTGGGTGTTCATGCCCGAAACCACGACCGTGGCCATGGGATTCGGGGCCTCGACCGTGCACGCGGCCGTGATGGAAATGATGAGCGTCACGCATGATGAGACTTTCTATTCAGATATATCGATACTGTTACGATATATCTAAATTACATCGAATGCAATGCCTTCAACCGACGGCCCTTGGCGCGTAAGGGTTAAATTTATCAAGGCCAAAAACGCATATTTCGCTTTCCAGGTATACACATAAAGCTATCAAAATAGAAGCGTTAAAAAACCCGAAAAAGCCAAGGCGTCACGTATCTTCATCAAAGCACGCAGAAGCATTACGTCAGCGATACCTGCGCGCCACATGCGACCTGCAGAATCCGCCGCGGGTCACAGATCACATTTGGGCGCCCTCTCACCGCCCAACCCGACCTGTTCTGCGTCATCCCCTCCTTCGCGTCTCCTCCCCCATGCTGTCTACCTGCTCTTCACCAAGTGCTTGGACGCTTCCGCTGCTGTGCAGCCTGGCGCTGTCCCTGCCTGCCCACGCTGCGAAAGAGGCCGCATCAGAGCTGGCATCAGAGCCGGTGACCATGAACTTCAGCAACGCCGAGATCGAGGGCGTGGCCCGCACCTTGAGCGTGATCACGCGCCACAACATCGTGGTCGACCCGCGCGTGAAAGGCACGCTGTCGCTGAACACCGACGACCCGGTGTCGCCCGCGCAGGCGTGGGAGCAGTTCTTGGCGGCGCTGCGCCTGCAGGGCTACACCGTCGTCGAGAGCAGTGGGCTCTACAAGATCATTCCCGAGGCCGAAGGCAAGTTGCAGTCAGCCTCGGTGCGGGTCAATACCGATCAGGTGCGCGGCGACCAGATCGTCACCGAGATCTTCAAACTGAACTTTGAAAACGCCAGCAACCTGCTGCCGGTGCTGCGACCGTTGATCAGCCCCAACAACGTGATCAACGTGAATACCGGCAACAACTCGCTGGTGGTGACCGACTACGCCAACAACCTGGCGCGCCTGCGCACCATCATTGCCGCGCTGGACACACCGAGCGCTACCGATGTGGAAGTGATGCCGTTGCAACACGCAACGGCCGCCGACTTGGCGGTGACGGTGCGGCGCCTCAGTGAAACAGCCGGTGCTGCCACCACAGCCAACGCTGTCTCCACTGGCGGCAGCGCAGCGTCAGCATCCACCACCAGCGCCTCCATCGTCGCCGACACACAGAGCAACAGCCTGCTCGTGCGTGCGCCCAACCCGGCGCAACTGGCTTTCATCCGCTCGTTGGTGGCCAGGCTCGACCAGCCGCGCGGCAACAGCAACGTGCGTGTGGTCTATCTGAAAAACACCGATGCCGTGCGTTTGGCGCAGGTGCTGCGCGCGGCCTTCCCGACCGACACGGCCAGCGCTGCGGGCGCCAGCACTGCAACGGCGACGAAGACCAGCACGGCCACCGTCTCCAGCGACACAACCGCCAGCAGCAGCAAAGAATCCACGGGATCGACCACCGCAATAACCGCCAACGCCCAACCCAGCACCGGCGGCGGCATCCAGGCCGACCCCACCAGCAACGCGCTGATCATCACCGCACCCGAACCCAAGTTCAAAGAGATGCGGCAGATCATCGAGCAACTGGACTCGCGCCGCGCGCAGTTGTTTGTCGAGTCGCTGGTGGTGGAAGTGGACGCCAGCAAAAGCATAGACCTAGGCCTGCAGTGGTCGAACATCTTCGACATCAGCAGCAGCACCACGTTGACACTCGGCACCGTGGCAGCGGCGCTGGAATCGATGTCGGGCACGAACATCTTGTCGACCGCCAACGTGGTGACGCTGGACAACGAAGAGGCGAAGATTGTGGTCGGCAAAAACGTGCCCTTCATCACCGGCTCGTACACCAGCACCACCAGTTCCAGCCCATTCCAGACGATAGAACGCAAAGACGTGGGCATCACGCTGCGCATCAAGCCGCAGATCGGCCAGAGCGGCAACATCCGCATGACGATTTACCAGGAGTCTTCGTCCGTGGCCTCGACCAGCAGCACACTGGGGCCGACCACCAACAAACGCTCGATCGAGTCCAGCGTGATGGTGAATGACGGCAAGATCATTGTGCTGGGCGGCTTGATCGAAGACAGCACCAGCGACGACGCTACACAGGTGCCGGGTGTGGCCGATGTGCCGGTGCTGGGCGCGCTGTTTCGCAGCATCAGCCGCTCGCGCAAGAAGACCAATCTGCTGGTGTTTCTACGCCCGGTGGTCATGCCTGACGAGACCGCGAGCAATGCGTTGTCGCTCGACCGCTACGACTACATCCGCGCGCAGCAACAGGCCCTGCCGGACGACATCCACCAGTTGCCGCCCCAGCCCGCACCGCTGTTGCTGCCGCTGAGCCTGGGCAAGAACTTAGCGCCACTGTCGAAGTAACCGGTACAGGCCGGCACAGGCCAGCCCGCTCAGAAAAGCTTCTGGCTCCCTTGCGGCAAGTTGTGCTGGATGTAAGCCTCCAGCGCATCTGCCGGCAGCGGCTTGCTGAACAGATAACCCTGGTAGGCCCGGCAACCGTTGTCTGCCAGAAACTGCCGCTGCTCTTCGGTCTCTACGCCCTCGGCAATCACCTCCAGCCCCAGGTTGCGCCCCAGGCCGATGATGGTGCGCGCGATCACGGCGTCGTTGGGGTCGGTCAGCACGTCGCGCACAAACGACTGGTCGATCTTCAACTGGTCGAGCGGCAAGCGCTTGAGGTAGGCCAGCGACGAATAACCGGTGCCAAAGTCGTCCAGCGAGAAGCCCACACCCAGGCGCTGCAGCTCGCTCATCTTGTCGATGGTGAGGTCCATGTCGTCGACCATCAGGCTTTCGGTCAGCTCCAGCTTCAGGCGCGGCGGGCGGGCGCCCGAGCGTTGCAGCTCGGCCATCACGTGGGTCACAAAGTCAGGGTGGCGAAACTGCCGCGAGCTGACGTTCACCGACATGATCAGATGCTCGGTCTCGGGCCGCAATGCCCACGCGGCCAGTTGCTCGCATGCCAGGCGCAGCACGCGCCGGCCAATCTGCACGATGATGCCGGTCTCTTCGGCCACAGGAATGAAACGCACCGGCGACACCATGCCCTGCTGCGCGTGCTGCCAACGGATGAGCGCCTCCACGCCGGTCATGCGGCCATCGCCATCGACCTGCGGCTGGTAGTGCAAGAAGAATTCGTTTTGCGTCAGCGCGCTGCGCATGTCCACTTCCAGCGCGGCGCGCCCCGTCACCGCCGCCTGCAAGGCAGGGTCGAAGAACCGCACGGTGTTGCGCCCGGCCGATTTGCTTTGGTACATGGCAATGTCGGCCTGCTTCAGCAGCTCGCCCACACCCGCATGTTCTTCCGTGAACGGCGCAATGCCCACGCTGGCCGAGCTTTGGTATTCGCCCAGCGAGAGTTGGTAAGGCGCGTTGAGTGCCGCCAGCACTTTGTCGGCCACCAGCCGCGCCTGGCGCGACACGTCGTGGATGTTGCCGCCCAGGTCTTCCAGCATCACCACAAACTCATCACCGCCAAGCCGCGCCACCGAATCGGCCTGGCGCACACACACCCGCAGGCGCTGCGCCACTTGCTGCAGCAGCAGGTCGCCCTGGTCGTGGCCCAGGGTGTCGTTCAGGGTCTTGAAGTTGTCCAGATCGATGAACAGCAACGCCCCGCCACGCTTGCTGCGCTCGGTGCTGGTCAGCGCCTGTTGCAGCCGGTCCATCAGCAACAAGCGGTTGGGCAACTGGGTCAGCGGGTCGTAGAAGGCCAGTTGCTGGATCTCGCGCTCAGCGCGTTTGCGTTGGCTGATGTCGGTGTTGATGGCCAGCACCGACACCGGCTTGCCACGGCTGTCGCGCACCAGGGTCCAGTGGGCTTCGATGGTGATGGCCTGGCCATCTTTGCGGCGCTGCGCGAGTTCGCCGGTCCATTCGCCATCAGCCATCAGTTGCGCGTGGCTACGGTCAAAGTCACGTGGATCGCGGTAGGCCGATTGCGCCACCGAAGTACCGATCACCTCGTCGGCCGCCCAACCGTACACGCGTTGCGCGCTGCGGTTCCAGTAGACGATGCGGTGCTGCAGGTCGCGCACGATGATGGCGTCTTGCGCCTTGTCGAGTAGCGAGGCCTGGTCGAGCAGGCGGGTCTCGTACTGCTGGCGCTCCAGCTCAGTGGTGGCGCGTGCGGCAAAGATGCGCAGCGTGTACATCACCAGGTCGGGGTGCAACAGCGGCGCATCAAACAACACACAAATCAAGCCCACGGGCTGGCCTTCGCGGTTGTCCAACCGGAAGCCCGCAAAGCCACGCACCTCCACGCCCGGCACCCATTCGCGCCAAGGTACGACACCGTCCACCACTGCAGAGGGCAGGTGACCCACGTCGGCAACCACAAACTGCGTCTGCCCCATCAACTGCGTCATGGCGCCGTTCAGCGGCAGGTCGCGGTTGGGCCACAAGCTGCCGTTGACGTACAGCGACAGGCTACGCAAACCCACAGGTTCGTCTGGTGGATGCAACTGCGCCACCACGCCCACCTGCGCGTTCAGCGCATCGGCCATGTGCAGGCCCAGGTTGTCGAAGAAGGTGGTGCCCGCGCCATCTGACACCGCCAGCGCCACCTTCACCAGCGCCTCTTGCAGATGCTGTTGTTGTTCACGTGCGCGCAGGCTCACAATGCCGAAGGCCAGGTCGTTGGCCAGCGCTTCGAGCAGGCGCACTTCATCGGAACCGATGTGCAATGTCTCGACCGAATACAGCAGCAGCGCGCCGAAGGTGCGCCCGTTGTCGCGCAGCGGCAGGCTGATCTGGCCACGGATGTTGCGCTCTTGCGCCAACGCGGCCCAGGGCTTGAAGCCTTCGTTCTGGCTGATGTCTTCGACAATCGCGAGCTGCCCGCTGCGGATCGCCAGGCCGCTCGGGCCCTTGCCATAGGGACTGTTTTCATCCCACGACACGCGTACCTGGCTGAGCACATCGGTCTGCTCACCCCAGCGCGCCATCACCTCGACGGTGCGCTCCACGTCGTCGCGTGCAAACCCCACCCAGGCCGCCGCGTAGCCGCCTTTTTCAACGGTGATGCGGCAAATGTTTTCGAGCAGCGCGGCCTCGGAAGTGGCGCGCACCTGGCTCTCGTTGCACGCGCTCAGCAGGGCCTGCGCACGGCTGACGCGCGACAACTCGCGCTCGGTGCGCAATTGTTCGGTGATGTCCACCCCTTGCACGATGCGCGCCTTGCGCCCGTCCAGTGAAATGGTTTGCCCCGCCACCGACAACTGCACCAGGCTGCCATCTTTTCGGCGGTTGCGGTTGTGCACGCCATGCAAGGGCCGCCCCACACGCACGCTTTCAATGACCTGGGCAAACTGCTCGTGGTCTTCTTCGGGCACCAAGTCGGCCAGGGTCATCTTCAGCAGCTCGGCTTCGGTGTAGCCAAACAAGCGAATCGCCGCACCATTGGCCGCCAGGATCGCCAAGGTTTCGTAGTCGTAAACCCACACCGGCTGCGGGTTGTCGCCAAACAGCACGCGGTAGTGTTCTTCAGAGTGGCGCAGCGTCTCGGCCGCGCGGTGGCGCTGGATCACCGACCCCAACGACAGCGCTAGCGTCTGCAGGCTCAACACATCGCGCTGGCTGAAGCCTTCAGCTTTGTTGGAGATCACTTTCAGCGCGCCGATGGGCCCAGCCTGCGTCGTCAGCGGTGCGACGATGATGGCGGTGAGGTGCATCGCATCCGATAGGTCGCGGATGACACGCGGGTCGTGCGGCACGTCGTCGGCCAGCATCACCTCGCCACGCTGCAAGGCCAAGCCGGTCAAGCTGCCTTCAAGCGGCAAACGCGCGCCCACACCGGTGGCGGTTTCACCCGCCACCGCCTGGCACACCATGTCGTCACCGTCGAGAAAACCGACCTGGCAGCCGGTGGCATTGGTCAACGCGCACACGCGCTCGGCGGTGATGTTCAACACGGACTGCAACCCCAGATCGAGAGAGGCCAGCTCTTGCTGGATGCGGACAATGCCGGCGCGCGCCTCGTCGTCTCGGCGCGCCTCTTCGGCGGCGTGGCGGATGCCGCGCAGGTCGGTCAACCCGCCCACCATGCGCGCGGCGCGGCCATGCTCGTCGTGGATCACCAGGCCTCGGTCGGACACCTCGGCATAACTGCCGTCGCCGCGCCGGAAGCGGTACTCGGCGCTCCAACTGCGCGCCGCCGGCGGGCCCAGTGCGTCGTTCAGGCTTTGCACCACGCGGACCCGATCGTCTGGGTGCACACGGCCGGCCCAGCCACTGGCGCCAAGCAAAAATTCTTCTGGCGGCACACCAAACAAGGTGTACAGGCCGTCACTCCAGGTGGTGACGTCGGTGGTCAAGTCCCAGTCCCAGACCGCGTCCGCCGACGCCTTGGCCAGGTACTTGAAGCGTTCTTCGCTGGCGCGCAAAGCCTCTTCGGCGCGCATCTGCTCCGACACATCCTGGATGGAGCCCCGCACCCGCGTCACCACGCCTTGTACATCACGCGACGCGCGGCCCAGCACCCGAATCCAGCGGCGCAAACCCGCACGCGCGGCCAGCCACACCACCACATCGAACGACTTGCCTTCGCGCACACATGCCGTCAATGCCTGCTGCAGCGCCGGCCGACAGCCGGGGTCGCACAGCGCCAGCGCTTCTTCGGGCGTGGGCGCACGACCCAACGGCAAGGCGAACAGGTCACCGGTGTTTTCGGTCCAGCGCAGGCGGTTGCGGCGCACGTCCAATGTCCAACCGGCCACACGTGCCAACTGACTGGCCACGCGTAGCGCCTCATAGCGGTGGCTGCGCATGGGCGCGACCAGCCGCGGCGTGGTGGCGGAAGAGGTATGGGCCACGGCAGGCGCCGCATGGGCGGGCTGCCGATCGAGCGCACGCACGGCTTGCACGGCCAAGGCCTGCAACGCACGCAACAACGCAGGCTCGTGCTGGTGTGGCACCACATCGGCCACCGCCAGACAGCCGAGCAACCAGCCGCCTGCACTCACCAAGGGCACGGACACATAGGCGCGGATACCGGGCTCGGCGCTCACCCAGGGGTGGTCGGCAAAACGTGGGTCGGCGCAGGCGTCTGGCACCTGCAAGCCGGAAGTGGGCCAAGCGGCACGCGACTCAAAGCTTTCGTCCAGCGCGATTTCGGTGCCCAGCTCACCCTGACGGGCTTTTAGCCACAAGCGGCTGGACGTGAAGATGCCCAACAGGGCGATGGGCATGCCATAAATGCTGGCCGCCAGTTGGACCAACTGGTCAAATTCAGGCTCGGGCGGGGTGCCCAGGATGGCGTAACGCGCGAGCAACTCCAGCCTTGCGGCTTCGCTGAGTTGCCCTGAATGTTGTGCAGTGGCTTCGTCCATGCCCAACCTATGGCCTGCCGGCCAATCGACACCCGATTTCACGACTCTCAACCATTGCTCCCCCTGGAGGCCGATGGCCACCGAGTATTTTTATTCAGCCACCACTCGCCTCGATACCAAGCGGCAGCCGTGCTTGTCTTCTTTATCGGCGGCTAAGCTGAAAAGTTGAGGGTACGCGGCAAAACAAGGTGTCCAGCACCAGCATCACCACCAACGATGCCCCCACCAAAGGAAAAGCCACGCCGCCCAGCGCCAGCAACGCAAGCAAACCGTACAGCACACGCTGGTCTGTTGGCAAGGGTGGTACACCCAGGCCGCCCACAGGTCGCCGCTTCCACCACATGGTGGCGGCGCTCACACACAGCAGCACAATCCCCAGGCACACCACCAGCAGCAGCGCCTGGTTGGGCACGCCGAACTCCTGGCCCATGTGGATGTTGATGCCCCATTCGAGCCAACGGCCCAGCAGCCCGTAGTCGGCATAAGACATGTCGATCAGCGGCTGGCCGGTGTATTGGTCGAGGTGCACTACGCGCTGCTCGGCCAGGTTGTTGGGGTAGACCGAGGCGCTGTAGACGCCTGTGGCGCCCTTGGGCGGGTTGACGGTGTAGCCCGGGGCGACGCCTAGTTTGTCGAACGTGGCGATGGCGGCATCCAGGCCGATGGCTGGGTTAGATGCTTGCGCTACGGGCACTGGCACATCGTGATGGCCTTCATGCGCGTCATGTCCTTCGTGCCCCTCATGCGCCGACTTGGGCAACTGCGCCTGCTCCAACGACCAGGCGGTAGGTGCCACATCGTTCAACCGCTGCTGCGACATGGGTACCGATACCCGCACACCCGCGGGGTAGCCGAAGTTGTGGCCGTTGGCCCACTCGTTCACCTTGGCCCCCCACACCACCGACCACGGCATGCCGGTGATGGCCAGGAACACCAACGCCGCGCCCACAAAGATGCCGGTGACCGCATGCAGGTCGCGCCAGAACAAGCGCTGGCCTGGCAGCCCCCGCACCGACACCACACCGCCCCGGCCTTTGCCACGCGGCCACCACAGGTAGACGCCTGTGAGCACCAACAAGATGGCCCAACCTGCTGCAATCTCGATGGCGCCACGCGCCACTGCGCCAAAGTACTTCAGGCTGTGCAGCTTGCGAATGGTCCACGCCACGCTGCTGCGGTCGGTCAATGCACCCAGCACTTGCGCGCGGTAGGGGTCGACAAACACCGACAGCGGCTCACCCTGCGCGGTGAGCACACTCACCTCGGCTGAATCGTCGGGTGCGGCAGGCCCACGGTACTTGCGCAGGGTGCCGGGGTGCGCGGCCAAGGCGGCGGCCACCAGTTGGCTCGGTGGTTGCACGGCGCTATCAGAAGCCGCGACAAACTTCAGATCGCGGTGAAAGTAGCCGTCGATCTCGGCTTTGAAAACATACAGCCCACCGGTTACGGCCAGCCAGATGAGGAACGGCAGCACCAGGAGGCCGGCATAAAAGTGCCAGCGCCAGACGGCGCGGTACAAGCTGGAGGCGGCGGGCGCGGCAGCAGCCTTGAGAGAAACAGTAGGGTTGATTGAAGACATCGTGAAATCTTTGAACGTGCCAAAACACAAGCGCACGCACCGCCGCATAGGCCCCTGGGCCTCGGCAGTCGCGCACACCAACGAAAGAAGTCAGACTGAAAGTGGGGGCCCGCGGGCGGGCAAGGCTGCGCCAATACGTGCAGCGATGTGGGCCGCCGCAATGGGCTGAAGGGCGTAAGCCAAGGGATGTGGCGGGGCCACGGTGGTGCGCGCTTGTGGCAGCGGCAGCGTGGCCGCCAGGCACAAGGAACAGTCGAGTGTGTGTTGCCCCGGCTCGGCAGCCGAGCCATCGTCACTGGTGAAGACGACCTTCACCGCGCCGCCCGCCGAACACACGATCTCCATGGCCTGAGGGTGCAACAGCGGCGAAGCGCTCGCCACGCTCAGCGTCAACACAAACCACGCCAATACCAGGCGGGCGAGTAGGGACGATGAACGGAAGAACTGCATGGCGTCGGATTATGCGCGAGCGACGTTGGGCATCATGGGGTAACGCCGCAGCATCCACCAGTACATAGCCGCACCGACAAACAAGGTGCTGGCGGCCAAGCCAAGCGACAGCGTGAAACCTATGGCCTGGCTGCTGCTGTGGCGAATGACCAGCGCCACCAGCGGTGGCCCGACAATTTGCCCCAAGCCGTACATCGCCGTGAGCATGCCCATGGTGCTGGCCACCGCCGCCGGGCGCAGGCGCCGCACTTCCTGCATCGCAAAAAAGGTGATGGCGGTGAACGGCAAGCCCAGGCACAGGCTGCCCAAGGCAAAGCCCCACGCATTGGGCACCACCACGCTGGCCAGCACCCCGACACCTTGCATCCCATAGCTGTAGGCCAGCCATTGGCGCATGTCGGCGCCGCGCGGCACACGTGTGGCAAGCACCGCACCCAGCATCACGCCCAGGCCGAAAATGGGCCAGAACAAATCGATCCACACCGAGTTGCCCAACACGCCACGCGCAATTACCGGCAAGAAGGTGGCGGTGATGATGTAGCCAAAACCGGCCAGTCCATAGGCGACGGTGAGTGCGCCCATCTCGCCTTGGTCTTTTCCCTTGCTTTGGGTCGGGGCAGCAGATGCCGCAGCGGGCGCGGCCGTGGGTGCTGCGTTGGCGCCCTGTGCGGCGGGCCGCTGGAACACCGGCCACACCACCACCGTCAACACCAGCGCCAGCCCGGCAAACAGCAACCAGCCGCTGGAGGCCGTCCAGCCCTGCGCCACCATGGCACTGGCAAACAGGCCGCTGAGCGCAATGCCGGCACCAGGGCCCACATAGATAAAGCCCCCCATCTCGGGCACACCCAAGCGCGCCAGTTGGGCCAGGCACCAACCCGAGGTATAGACGAACACATAGGCGCTCGCCACGCCAGACACAAAACGCAGCAGCGGCCACACCGCCGCCCAATGCCAGGCCATGCCCAGCGTCAACACACAGGTGGCCACCAGGCCGCCACGCACCATCAGCGCCGGCACCACGGGCGGCAAGACCCGCACACGCGCCCAGATCCACGGCTGAAAGGTGCACAACAACGCGCCCACCAGGTAGCCCAGGTAGTTGGCGCTGGCCAGCCAACTGGCGGTGGGCAAATCGACCACGCCGTCGTGCAGCATCATGGGCAGCAAAGGGGTAAACGCAAAGCGGCCAATGCCCATGGCGACGGCCAATGCCACCATGCCAGCCAGGGCGACACGCCAGGGGCTGGTGGCCTCGGATGGGCGGGCGCGTACGGAGGAATCAGTCGACATGCGGGGCCTCTTGGCTGGGTGCGCGGGCGGCCGGCACTTCAACGGGGCCAGACAACGCGGGGGGCGCCGCAACATCTGCACCTTCATCGTCTGCTGGCTCGTTGACCGTGGCCGCATACAGGCCCCAGGCCGACTGGAACAGCGCCGCAATCACCGGTCCGATGACAAAGCCATTCAGGCCAAACACTGCCATGCCGCCCAGCGTGGACAGCAGCACCACGTAGTCGGGCAGCTTGGTGTCTTTGCCCACCAGAATGGGCCGCAGCACGTTGTCGACCATGCCGATCACCAGCACACCGTAAGCGGCCAGCGCCACCGCCTTGACCATGTCGCCAGTGGCAAAAAAGTAGATCGCCACGGGCGCCCAGATCAGCCCCGCGCCCACGGCGGGCAACAGCGACAAAAACGCCATCAACACCGCCCACAGCACGGCCGAAGGGATGCCCAGGAACCAGAACGCCACGCCGCCCAGCGCCCCTTGTGCCGCAGCAACCAACAAGTTGCCTTTGACGGTGGCGCGCACCACGGTGATGAACTTGCCCATCAACGCGCGGCGGGTGTGGCCTTGCAGGGGCACCACGGCGCGCATGTGTTGCGTCAGCGTTTGGCCGTCACGCAGCAAGAAGAACAGCAGATACAACATGATGCAGAACGACACCGCAAACTCAAACGTGTTCTGCCCAAAACTCAGCGACTGCTTCAGCACCACCTGCCCACCCTGCGTGGCCATTTGCACCACTTTTTGTTCCAGGCTGGCGATGCCGCTGATGTCGAAGTAGCCCAGGATGTCCAACAACCACTTGGGCAAACTCGATTCAATCTGGCTGATACGGTCGCCCAGGTTGAACTGGCCCGCCTGCACCCTGGCAAAAATGGCCGTCAGCTCGCGCACCAGCATGCCGCCGATGGCGGCCACAGGCAAAATCACCAACACCAGAATGATCAGCAAGGTAGACAAGGCCGCCAGCGTGGCCCGGCCCTTCCACTTGAGCAGCAGCCAGCGGTGCAGCGGGGCAAACAAAATCGCCATCACCACACCCCAAAACACGGCGCCGCTGAAGGGCAGAAGAATCCAGCCAAAGGCCAGCGTAACGGCCACCAGCAACACCACGAAAATTTTCTTTTCGTGCGAAGTACGGCGGGCCTGGGGAGTAGTTTGCATGAGAGCGGGATTTGAGGGGAAAGATGTACCGATGGTATCGGCATTGGCAACGCACCGCCCTTCAGCACCTAGCAGGTTCACACCCGCCGACCCGGCTACCATGCACGTCTGTTTGAATACGCCCTCAGCCAAGGAGCCCCATGTCCCGCCCGATTCTTGACGAAGCCCAGATCCATCCCGCCATCCGCGCCGAGGTCGCCAAAGTCTCCCCCCAAGTGGCCGAAGTACAAGCCGCCATCACCGCCCACCCGCTGGTCGTCGTTGGCATGGGCCTGAATCCGTTTCCGCGCAAGGCGCGCCGCCTGCTGGATGCGGCCGGCGTACCGTACCACTACATCAGCTACGGCAACTACTTCAACAACTGGCGCGAGCGCAACACACTGAAGCTGTGGAGCGGCTGGCGCACTTTCCCCATGGTGTTCGCGCGCGGCACGCTGTTGGGCGGGGCGAACGATGTGGAGCGCTTGCTCAAAAGCGGCGAGCTACAGCAGTTGTTGAACCAGAAGTAGCTTGCCATCCGAACTTACGCCGACACCCATGCCATCCAGCAAACCCGACGAGCCCGATCACGCGGTCTACCGCACGCTGCTTGAGTCCACCCGAGCCATCCCCTGGAAGATCGACTGGGCGACTGCCACCTTCAGCTACATCGGCCCGCAAATCGAACCCCTATTGGGTTGGGCGCCGTCCAGTTGGATGACCGTCAACGACTGGGCCATGCGCATGCATCCTGACGACCGCGAGCGCGTGGTCAACTTCTGTGTCTCCCAGTCCCAGGCGGGGGTGGACCACGAGGCCGACTACCGCGCCCTGACGGCCAACGGCGAGTACGTGTGGATCCGCGACGTCGTGCATGTGGTGCGAGATGCACAGGGCAATGTCGAGGCGCTGGTGGGCTTCATGTTCGACATCACCGAGCGCAAGCAAACCGAAGAGAAGTTGCTGAGCCTGCAGAAAGAACTGGAGGAGATGTCGTACCTCGACAGCCTCACAGGCGTGGCCAATCGACGTAAGTTTGATGCCGTGCTCCAGAAGGAGTGGGCAGAGGCGCGGCACAACACCCAGCCACTCTCGCTGATCATGGTGGATGTCGACTTTTTCAAGCTCTATAACGACCACCATGGCCACGTTGAAGGAGATCACTGCCTTCAGCGGATCGCACAGGCACTGGCTTCAGCGGCCAACCGCCCACGTGACTTCTTTGCACGTTATGGTGGTGAGGAATTCGTCTTCATCCTGCCCGCCAGCGACGAGAAGGCCGCTGCAGCCGTTGCCGAGCGCTGCCGCCGGGCCGTCTTCAAAGCGCAGATTCCGCACGACAACTCTCCTCTCGGACAATTGATCACCGTCAGCATGGGCTTGGGTACCGTCATCCCCACGGCAGGGCAGGATCTGCGTCTCTTTATCGATCTGGTGGACCGCAGGCTGTACCAAGCCAAACGGGCTGGGCGCAATCAAATTGTGTCGGCCGCCTGAGGTTGCAGGTGCCGCTGAGAAACGCCAAAGGGCCCCGAGGGGCCCTTTGGTTTGTGCATCGGCGCGTGCCGAATGTGACGCGCTCTAGCGCTTAGCTCTTGTCGCGCGGAGGGCCCTTATGGTCGCCGCGAGGGCCACCATGACCGCCGGGGCCCATACGTTCCAGCATGCGCAGCGACTCGGCATCGAAGGTGGTCTTCTGGTCGGCGTTCAGTGCGCCGTAGAAGGTCTTGGTGGCGTCTTCACGCTTGTCCATTTCCAGGTTGCGCGCCACACGCAGGGCGTGCAGGCGGTCCAGGCGCTCGGGCGTGGTCAGCTTGGCGAATTCAGCGCGCTCGCCGCGGGCAGGTGGTGCTGGTGGCTTCATGCTGCCAGTGAACGCAGCCCAAGCGGGTTCTTGCTCGGGCGTGATCTTCAGCTTGGCTTTCAGCTCGGCCAGGCGCTTGGCGATGAACGCCTGCATCTTGGCCGGATCGCGGTGGTGCATGCCTTCCGCGCCTGGACCACCGTGGGCACGGGGGCCCTTTTGGGTGGCGGCAGGCGGTGGTGGCGCTGCATCCGCAGGGGCTGGGGTTTGCGCCATGGCGGTGGCCCCAAGGGTCGCCAGCATGCCGGCCAAAAATAC
This sequence comes from Hydrophilobacter chitinilyticus, assembly GCF_049860745.1. GTDB lineage: Bacteria > Pseudomonadota > Gammaproteobacteria > Burkholderiales > Burkholderiaceae_C > Rhodoferax_B. The sequence continues at coordinate 6,099,680 of NZ_CP187561.1, forward strand.
ATTTTTGATGGTGGTGGTGGTTGAACGCATCGGAGTCCTTCCTTTCGAAGAAGAAGCCTGCACGCCACAACGGCTTCAGGTTGATGCCAGTGTGGCCCGCCGATGTTTCGCCCCCATAACGGTGGTTTATTGCTTTGTAAAGTTTGGAATGGTGATTGTTTCCGGCCTAGGGCGACGCTGAATAAGTTACCTCGGATGGCCGCGCCCTGGCGTGGGAGGGACTGCTAGGCGCAAACCGCAGACATAGTTGCAGCTATGGCGAGGATTTGCAACGCCGCAGGCTGCCCGCGCCAGGGATGCGGGCGCCGAGAAGAACTTGTTCAGCGTTGCCCCACGGTTCAGGAAAGCAGCGCTGCGCTCTCGGGTGCGTCTTGCGCAGCTTCCGAGCGAACCATGCGCGCTTCGATCTGCTCGGCCAGGTACAACGCATCGCGCGCCACCCCCGAGAAGCGACCCGAGCCCCAGGTGTGCAGCCACGGCAGGCCCAAGAAATACAGCCCCGGTTGCGCGGTGACGCCGCGCACGTGCACCGGGTCGCCACGGCCGTTGAACACCGGTGCGTCCACCCACGCAAAGTCGGGCAGGAAGCCGATGCACCACACCACGCTGGTGATACCGCTGGCCGCCAGGTCGAGCGTGGTGCGCTCCTGCGGTGGTTGCCACACCGGCTCATACGGGCCACCGGGCGGCGCGTCGATGTGGTGCGCGGCGATGTATTTGTCGATGCTGGCGTTGATGCCGTTGTAGATGCCGTCGGCGTGGTCCAGATGCGCCTTGAGGTTGGGCTGGAAGTGCAGGGTGTCGCACTGCAAATCGGTCAGCAGGCCGTACAGTTCCATGCCCTCCAGCGCGAAGCGGCGCAGGTCGATGTCGCGTCCGCCATCGCGGCCGGTCACATAGTGGTTGGTGTTGTCGCGCACACCTTCGCGTAGCGGGTGCTGGGTGACGGGCAGGTTGTAATAGTCCATGTCGGCCAGCCAGTCGACCACGTCTTTGCCGCGATAGAAGCGGGCGCAGCGCGGCGCATCACCCGTGGCCACAAACACCTTGCGGCCGGCGAGGTGCAAGTCCTCGGCAATCTGCGAACCCGATTGGCCGCAACCCACCACCAACACCGCGCCTTCAGGCAGGGCTTGCGGGTTGCGGTACTCGGCCGAGTGCATTTGTGTGATGTGCGCGGGCAAGCGCTCGGCCAGGCGCGGCACGATGGGCTTGTGGTAGCCGCCCGAGGCCACCACCACCTGGTCGGCCGTGAAGCTGCCTTGGCTGGTGCTCAAGATAAACGGCTTGCCATCTGCCGGGCACGCCACCTTTTGCACCGTCACACCCTCCAGTGCGGGGGCATCCACATGCGCCACAAAACCTTCGAGCCAGGTGTTGATCTGGTCCTTCACCATGAAGCCGTGTGGATCGTCGCCAGCGTAGCTCCAGCCCGGCAGATTGCATTGCCAGTTGGGGGTGACCAGGCAAAACGAATCCCAGCGCTGGGTGCGCCAGCTGTGCACGAGTTTGTTTTTTTCCAGCACCAGGTGGCTAATGCCGCGCTGCTGCAAATAGACGCTGAGGGACAGGCCGGCCTGGCCGCCGCCGACGATGGCCACGGCGTAGTGTGTGGAGTCAGAATCAATGTGGGACATGATGGTTTCTCTTAGCTGAAAGCGGTGACACGCACCTGCGCATCCGCCTGGGTTTGAAAGGGCGCGGCCAACTGCTCGATGTCGGCCAACTGGTCCATGGCTTGTGAACACGCAAAGCCGTACTTGGTGCGCACCCGTTCAGAGGCGATGTGCAGCGCCTCGCGCGTGCGCTGCAAGAAGTCGGGCAACGGGTAGCTGTGGCCTACTTGCAAATACTCTTGCACCACCAGCGATGGCGAGTAGCAACGGGTTTCGGTTTGGTCGGGCCAGACCACGTGGAAGTGCATTACAGGCATGGGCTGTGTTCCTTGGTGAACATGTGTTGATGTATGTTTTGGTAGAGGTGGGTGTGGATCGCGGCACTGCGCGACCAACTGAATTGCGCGGCAAGGCGCGTGGCCGATGCCGCTATGCGCGCGGGGTCACGGCCGTGCAAAGCCTGCTGCACCGCGTGGACAATGGAAACGACGTCCAGCGGGTCGGCCCAACTCGCGTCCTGTGGCTGCAGGTAAGCCGTGAACGGCGCGATGTTCGACACCACCACCGGCACACCGCTGCACAGCGCCTCCAGCACCACCAAGCCAAAACCTTCGCTCAGCGACGGCATGGCCACCACGTCGGCCAGGCGGAACAGGCCGGGCATGTCGGCATCCGCCAAGGGGCCGGTGCGCAATACGTCTTGGCTCGCGCCGCTGGCTTGCAGCGCCGCATGAAACTCACGCGCATAGGCCGAGTGGTCAAGCAGGCTGGCTCCGCCCGCAATCACCAACTGCAAACCAGGCAACGACGCGCGCAGTTGCCCAAAAGCCTGCAGCACGCGCAGGGTGTTCTTGCGCTCTTCCACACCGCCCACACACAGCAGCACCAGGCCATGCGCACGATCCATGCGAATGCCCAGGCGCTGCGCCAGGGCCGCATCAGTTGGTTGCGGAATGGCGCTGTAGCGCTTGGCGTCCACACCATTCGGCACTTCATGCGCGGTGAGGCCATGTTCGCGCGCCAGCACTTCTTGCCACAACCGGCTCACACACAGCACCTGCTGCGCCTGATGCACCGAGCGGTGTTGCCAGGCCATCAACTGGGGCTGCGCAAAGTTGTCCAGGTGGTGCACGGTGCGCACAAAGCCGCTGATCAGCCCACGCTCTTGCAGCGTGGCCAACGCGTTGCCGCCAATGCCGTCGTGGGCGTGCAGCACGTCGAAGTGTTCGCGTGCGAGCAAAGGGGTGAGGTGGTCTACGTAGGCGTTGATGCGGCTTCTGACCATTTCGACCATGTCGCTTGGGGTGTGGCTTACCGGCACCAACTCGGCCGCGCACCGCACGGGCCTGAAGAATTGTTGGCCGGGCGTGGCCGGGGCCATCACCGTCACGTCGTGCCCCATGTCGAACAAAGCATGCGCCAGCTCCAGCGTGTGCACCACGCCGCCGCGCGGGTTGACGGAATGGGTGAGCAGGCCAATTTTCATGCCGCTATTCCCGCTTCAGCACCTACCGCTTCAGTGATGAAGGCTTCCTCGGCAAAGTCCCACAACAAGGCTTGTTCACCCGCGTGGCGCAGGTGCACCTGGCGGCTGGCGGTGACGTCGCCCACCACGGCGCAGGCGATGTCGCGCACCGCAAACCGCGTAAGCACTTCGCCCAGGTGTTGCGGCCGCACACTCAGCACAAAGCCGTAGCTGGGGAACGACGTGAGCCACCGTTGCAGCGGTACACCTTCGGGCCGGGGAATAGCGTCGACGTCGATCACGGCGCCCACTTGTGAGCATTCGAGCAGCATCATCGCCGTGCCCACGGCACCGGCCATGCTGATGTCTTTGGCCGCATCACACACGCCGTCTTCGGCCAGGCGGGGCAGCAACTCCAGGTCGCCACGCAGACGCACCGCGGGGGCGCTGGTCGATGCGTTCCAGTAGGGAAAGGGTTCCTCGTAGGCACCGCGCAGGTCGGTCACCATCACCAGCTTGTCGCCAGGGGTGGCGTTGAAGCTGGTCAACAAAGCGTTGGCCTGGCCCAGGATGGCCACGGCCAGCTGCGGGCGCTCGCTGCGGTTGTTGCTGTGGCCGCCCACAATCGGCACGCCGTAGGTGTGGGATGCACGCGCCATGCCTTGCAGCATCTCGCCCGCTGGGTCCATGCCTTTGCTCCACAGGGCGTTGACCACCGCCGTGGGGCGGCCGCCCATGGCGTGGATGTCGCTCACGTTGACCATCACGCTGCAGTAACCCGCGAACCACGGCATGCGTGTGATGAAGTCTTCGACCAGGCCTTCGATGGCGAACAGCAGGTAGCCGCCTTGGCCATCGGGAATGGCGGCGCAGTCGTCGCCCACGGGCACGGCTTGCGCCAACGCGTCCACGCCCCCGGGTAGGGCCACACCTAACGCTGTCACGATGTCGCTGATGTCGCGCTTATGAGCAAAACCGCGACTGCCCCGCAAGAATTCACAAAGCTGCGCGGCGCTCATGAGGTGCTCCTGGCACGCGTGACAAATCCGCTCACCGGGTCGAAGCACGGCGGGTAAGCCGCCAGGTCGGCCTGCATCTCGCCGTGTGGCCGGCCGTGGATGTTCAACTCGCCCAACAACTGCCAGTTGAGCCGCTGGAACAGCGGCACGTTCTGCGCCTGCACATGCGCCAAAAACGTGTGGCAACCCAAGGCATGGGCGCGGCTCACGGCCAGGCGAATCAAGGTGGCGCCCAGGTGGCCTTGGTTGCGAAACGACGGGTGTACCGCCAAGCGCGAGCCCCACCACACACCCGGTGCTTTTTCATGGATGCGCACCGTGCCCACCACTTGGTCGGGCATGCCCGCGCTGCACGACATGGCGACCAACAACTGCGCGTGGGCGTCAATCGCATCACGGTCGTCGCCGGTGAAGATGCCTTGCTCAATGCAGAACACCGCACGGCGCAAGGCCATGGCCTCAAGGCGCTCCCAGTCTTGGCACGCGGCGCGCACCAGGAACTCTACCGGCGCCCAGACGGGCGGCGCTTCCAACACGTTGTCGATGCAGAGCATGGCGACCTCCTCAGGTTTCGTAGACGGAGAGGGACGAACACGCGCCGCACTTGCCGCAGCCGGCCTTGATGTCGCTGGAACGCAAGTTGGCGGCGGCCAGACTGCGACCCAGCGGCTGCAGGATGTCGCGCATGAACTCGGGCGAGGGGGCAGCGTGGTCTTCCAGCGGCGTGCCGCTGATGGGCACAAACGGCACGACAAACGGGTACACGCCCAGCGCCAGCAGTTGGTCGCATATTTCCAAAATGGCTTCGCGTGTGTCGCCCAGCCCGGCCAGGATGTAGGTGCTGACCTGGCCGCGCCCAAACACACGCACAGAGGCTTCAAACGCCTGCATGTAGCGGCTGATGGGCACTTGCGCTTTGCCCGGCATGATCTTCTCGCGCAGCGCGGGTGTCACCACTTCCAGGTGCATGCCCAGCGTGTCGATGCCCGAGGCGCGCATGCGCTCGAACCACACGTCGTGATCCGGTGGCTCGCACTGGCCCTGGATGGGAATGTTGACCGCCGCCTTGATGGCAAACGCGCTGTCGCACAACACTTGCGCGCCACGGTCGGTGGCGTTGGGTGTGCCGGTGGTCATCACCATGTGTTTGATGCCGTCGAGCAGCACGGCGGCGCGTGCCACCTCGGCCAACTGCTGTGGCGTTTTGTGCGCGATGGTGCGGCCCGCCGCCAGCGACTGGCCGATCGCGCAGAACTTGCAGGTCTTCTTGCGGCTCTCGTAGCGAATGCAGGTTTGCAGCACCGTGGTGGCCAACACATCGGCGCCGTGCAGCGTGGCGATGTGCGAGTAGGGCACACCGTCCATGGTTTGCATGGCGTAGAAGCGCGGCTGCTTGGGGAAGCTGATGCTGGCGATGGGAATGCTGCCCCGCGTGACCACGCTGCGGCCTTGTGCATCGGGCGCCTGCGCGGTAAACGGCGAATGCCACGCGGTGGAGGTGTGCACCGGCACCATGATGGTGTGGCCGTCCACCGTCACGGCCTTGTGGTCGCTGGGGCCCGCGCCGCCCTTGCGGCTGGCCACCCCGGCGCTGGGGTCAACCAACCGCAGCCCGAAGGACTGCAACTCGGTCATCAGCTCGCGGCTCATCGGTTGGAGTGTGGCGTTCATAAGGGCTTTCGGTGGAAGTGAGGGTAGGGGTTGAAGACGGGAACATCGCTTGCATGGGCGTGGCCGGGCGGTCGTTCAGCACCAGGCCCAGCAGCTCGGGCCGGGCGTAGTGGCCGACCGAATCCATCATGCGTTTGCGCTTGGCGATGAGTGCCATGTCGAGGTCGGCGATCACCATGCCTTCGCCCTCGGTGAGCGGCGGCGCCAGGTGTTTGCCTTCGGGCGAAATGATGGCCGTGTGGCAGCCGCCGCGCAGCGCCTTTTGCAAACCCCCATCGGGCGTGATGGCCATGATTTGCGCATCGGTCAGCCAGCCCGTGGCGTTGACCACAAAGCAGCCCGATTCCAGCGCGTGGTGGCGGATGGTGACCTCCATCTGCTCGGCAAAAATCGGCCCGACCAACGAGCCCGGAAACTGCGCGCAGTGGATCTCTTCATGCTGCGCCATCAGGCTGTAGCGCGCCAGCGGGTTGTAGTGCTCCCAGCAGGCCAGTGCACCCACCTTGCCCACTGCGGTGTCGACCACCTTGAGCCCGGCGCCATCGCCCATGCCCCAGACCATGCGCTCGTGGTAGGTGGGCGTGATCTTGCGGCGCTTCAGCGCCAGCGTGCCATCGGCATCAAACACCAGTTGCGTGTTGTACAGGCTGCCATGGTCGCGCTCGTTCACGCCCAGCACCACCACGATGCCGTGGGCACGCGCACGCTCGGCCACGGCGGCCGTCACCGGGCCGGGTACCACCACCGCGCGCTCCATCAGCTTGAGGTGCGGCGCGCCCTGCAGCACCGGCGGCAGCACAAACGAGAAGTACGGGTAGTAGGGCATGAAGGTCTCGGGAAAGACCATCAGTTGCACGCCTTGGCGGGCGGCGTCGTCGATGGCGGCGCACACCCGCTCCAGCGTGCCTTCGGGGCGCTCGAAGTCCGGGGCGATCTGCACCGCGGCGGCGCGTACGGTTTTGGGCGTGCTCATCGGCGTCAGTCCCTTACAGCGTCCAGGTGTCCAGGATCACCGCGTTGGCCTTCTTGTGAATCAACACAATGTCCAACACGTCCAGCGGGTTGATCGGCTTGATGCCTTCGATCAACGCGCCTTCGCCGTGGCCGTACAGCGCTTGCAGCGCGAAGCGGCAGGCGTAGACCTTGCCGCCTTCGGCCATGAACTTGGTGATCTGGTTGTTGAAGTTCTGGTGGCCGGGAAATGCCTCGTCACCCAGCGTGGGAAAGCCGCGCTGCACACCCAGGGTCACGCCCGGGCCATACAACAAGACCGAGGTTTCATAACCCTTGCGTTGCAGGCGGGTGGCTTGCAGCAGGTTGACGAAACCAATCGAGCCTTCAAAGGCCACGGTGTGGAAAGTGACCAGCGCCTTCTCGCCAGGCGCGGCCTTCACGTCTTCAAAAACCTTCTCTTCGTAATCGACAAGCACATCGCCTTTGACGTTGGCGGGTTTGGTGACTTTAGGCATGGTGGTTCTCCGGTAAAAGGGCATCAATAAAGGACTGTCGCCCTCCACATTTCGCATGCTCTGTGCCACGCCAAACCCCTGGCCGTGCGATCAAGTCGCCATCAAACATGCTGGATGTGCCCTGGCGGTTTGAAAATATTTTTTGCGCCGCCAAAAGCCCCGCCCGCAGGCGGTTTAGGCGCACCGCTTTAAACCGTTTTGCATGCGATCAATGCACCCGATCATTGGTTTTTTCGCACCAGCAAGAGGCGCAATGCAGTGGCACAGCAGGCGTAGAACTTGCGTCACCTCTCCGTCATTGATTGCATGCGAATGCGATCAACCCATGCGATCAAGTCAAACGATGAAGTTGCGCGCGACCACACCATGAACAAAACCCCAGCCCACTGGATCAAGAAGCTGCAGAAGAGCGACAAACCGGCCTACCTGCTGATGGCCGACTTGATTGCCGACGACGTGCGCACCGGCCGGCTGGTGGCGCGCGACCGCCTGCCCACGCTGCGCGACCTGGCGGGCGACCTGCAGCTCAACTACACCACCGTGGCGCGCGGCTACAGCGAGGCGCGCAAGCGCGGACTGATCGACACGCATGCCGGCATGGGCACCTACATTCGCGGCTCCAGCCCGAGCCTGCCGCTGCGCGGCGGCAGCGCCGCCGAGATGACCATGAACCTGCCGCCCGAGCCGCAAGACGCCGCGCTGCTGGCCCACATGCACGACACCGCCGCCGGTGTGATGGCCAGCGCCGACCTCTACGCACTGCTGCGCTACCAGGACTTCGGCGGCACACCGCACGACCGCGCCGTGGGCGCGCAATGGCTACGCCGCCACGTGCCCACCTGCCGCACAGAACAGGTGCTGGTGTGCCCCGGCATCCACAGCGTGCTGACGGCGCTGTTCTCGCAACTGGCAAGGCCGGGTGAACTGGTATGTGTAGAGGCGTTGACCTACCCCGGCGTCAAGGCCATTGCCGCGCAGCTCGGCATTCAATTGCACGCCCTGCCGCTGGACGACGACGGCCCCAGCGCCGAGGCGTTTGAACACGCCTGCAAAACCCTGCACCCCAAGGCGCTGTACTGCAACCCCACGCTGCTCAATCCGACCACCGCCACCGTGAGCCGCTCGCGCCGCGAAGCCCTGGCTGACGTGGCGCTGCGCTACGCCATTCCCATCATTGAAGACGATGCCTATGCGATGCTGCCACTGCAGACGCCGCCCGCCATGGCCAGCCTGGCGCCGGGCCTGACGTACTACATCACCGGCTTCTCCAAATGTTTTGGCGCCGGCCTGCGCAGCGCCTACGTGTGTGCCCCGGGCGAACGCCAGGCCCAGAGGCTGGCCGGTGCCATGCGCGCCACCACGGTGATGGCATCGCCCTTCACCAACGCGCTGGCCACCTTCTGGGTGGAAGACGGCACAGCCGACGCCATGCTGCAAGCCATCCGAGCCGAATGCGCCGCGCGCCAGACCATCGCCGAGCATTACCTCGCGCCCTTCGGCATGTTGGGCCAGCCGGAATCGTTCCACCTCTGGCTGCCCGTGGCCGAGGGCTGGAGCCCGGTGGAGCTGGCCGCCCATCTGCGCGCGCAGGGCGTAGCGGTGGTGGCCAGCGCCGCGTTCTCTACCGATGGCGACCCGCCCGACGCCGTGCGCATCTGCCTCGGCGGGCCCACCACAGTCGACGAATGTGAGCACGGCCTGCATTTGGTTGCTGACACGCTTTTGCATCCGGTGCACCATCACGCCACCAACCTTTGAACCAACCGATCTTCACGTCATGGAAACCAAACCACCACTGCCCCCCTTCACCTTCGAGACCGCCACGCTGAAAACCCGCATGGCCGAAGACGCCTGGAACACCCGCGACCCCGACCGCGTGGTGCAGGTCTACACCGAAGACACCAACTGGCGCAACCGCGCCGACTTTCCCGTGGGCCGCGCCGAGGTGCACCAGTTCCTCACGCGCAAATGGGCCAAGGAACTGGACTACCGGCTCATCAAAGAGTTGTGGGCCTTCACCGGCAACCGCATTGCCGTGCGCTTTGCCTACGAGTGGCACGACGCCGCCGGCCAATGGTTCCGCAGCTACGGCAACGAGAACTGGGGCTTCAACGAACACGGCCTGATGGCCTGGCGCTACGCCAGCATCAACGACCTGGCCATCAGCGAGGCCGAGCGCAAATTCCACTGGCCGCTGGGGCGCAGGCCAGACGACCACGCGTCGCTGAGCAGTTTGGGCCTTTAAACGGTGCTGGCGAGCCAAGATCCGCTGTGGCAGCGCCAGCTGGGGCTGCTGCTCGAATCCACCGGCGAGGGCATCTTCGGCGTCGACCTGGACGGCCACTGCATGTTCATCAACCGTGCGGGTGCGGCCATGCTGGGCTACGAGCCGGCCGAGGTGCTGGGGCACAACATGCATTGGCTCACCCACCACTCGCACGCCGATGGCTCGCACTATGCCGACACCGACTGCCCAATCTTCAACGCCTTTCGCCAGGGGCTGGGTTGCCGCATCGACAGCGAAGTCTTCTGGCGGCGCGACCACCAAGCGTTTGCGGTGGAGTATTCAAGTTACCCGATTTTGGACGGCGCCGAGGTGCGCGGCGCGGTGATCACCTTTGTCGATATCACCGAGCGCAAACGCACAGCCGATGCGCTGCAGCGCGCCAAGGCCGAGCTAGAAGAACGCGTGGCCGAGCGCACGGCCACCTTGTCGGCCACGCTGGCGCAGATGCGTGAACTCTCGGCCTACCTCGACCGTGTGCGTGAAGACGAGCGCACCCGCATCGCCCGCGAGGTGCACGACGAACTCGGCAGCCTGCTGGTAGCGCTGAGGATGGACGTGAATTGGATGGACAAACGCCTGAGCGAGCAGCAAAGCCGCGACGCGTTAGCGGCGCAAGACATGCGCGAGCGCATGCGCAGCAAGTGCCAGAACATGAGCGGCCTGATCGAAACTGCGGTGGACAACGTGGGCCGCATCATCACCGACCTGCGCCCCAGCATCCTCGACCACCAAGGCCTGTGGGCCACGCTGGAATGGCAGGCGCAAGAGTTTGTGCGCGCCGCCGAGTTGACGCTCGACTGGCAGATGCAGGTCGACCACGCGTTGGAATTGCCCGACGCCACCGCCATGGCGGTGTTCCGCATCTTCCAGGAGATGTTGTCCAACGTGGGCCGGCACGCGCAGGCAACCCATATCTGCATCCACATCCACGCCACCCCGCAGCAGCTTGAAGTGCGTGTGCAAGACAACGGCGTAGGCGCCGCAGCGCAAGCCTTTGAAGCCCCCACCGCCTATGGCGTACAGGGCATGCGCGAACGTGCGCGGCACTTTGGCGGCAGCCTGGAGATCACAAGCCAAATCGGCCACGGCTGCACATTCCACTTGCGCATGCAGCTATCAAACTTGCCATCTGATGAATAGAAATGACACCATTCGCCTGCTGATTGGCGACGACCACCGCATCGTGCGCGAAGGCCTGAAACAAGTGCTGGCCGAAGCGCCCGAGGTGCAGGTGTTGACCGAGGCCGCCAGCGGCCCGGATGTGCTGGCGCAAGTGGCTGCGTTAAGCGGCAGCAGCGGCCTCGACCTGGTGTTGCTGGACATTGCACTGCCCGGCTGCGACGGGCTTGACGTGCTGCAGCAGCTCAAACAACAGCACCCGGCGTTACCGGTGCTGATGCTCTCCACCTACCCCGAGCGGCAGTACGCCGTGCACTGCATCAAGCAGGGCGCGGCCGGCTACCTGAACAAAAGCGCCGACCCCGACGACATGCTGGCCGCCGTGCGCAAGGCGGCTGCCGGGGGCATCTACGTGACGGCCAACACGGCCGAGGCGCTGGCCCAAGCCGTCTCAAGCAAGACAGCCAAGACTGGGACTGAAGCTTTGTCGCACCGCGAGCACCAGGTGTTCAGGCTGCTGATCTTGGGGCACAGCGTGGGTGAAATTGGTGCGCAGCTCAAGCTGGCGCCCAACACCGTGAGCACCTACCGCGCGCGCATCTTGGAGAAAACCGGCACCAAGAACGATGTGGAGCTGGCCTTGTACGCGCAGCGGCACGTCAAAACCAACTGAAGCCCCTGCCTTTGTAGTGCTAGCCCTACAAGGCCCGCACAAAGCTGCGGCGAATTGCGGCGCGTTCTGCCAAAACGCTCAAACAGGCCTGCCCCTTGCAAGAGGGCTGCATCTTTCTTCCACAAAGGTGCACCATGTCCAAGCTCGTCACGCCCGCCACAGCCGCTCCGCATGATCCGTATGACGCCGACCGCCCGCTGATGCTGCGCTGCAGTTGCGGCCAGGACCATGCCCCCAGCGAACACGGCGCCAGCGCAATCCACAACGAGGAAGACCTGTCGCGCAACTTTGTCGAGGCCACGCTGATGAAAGCGCTGTTCCCGGTGGACAGCGTGCGCCGTGGCTTCTTGAAAGCGGTAGGCGCCAACACCGCACGTGCGGCGATTGCCTCGGTGCTGCCCATGGGTGCGCTGCAGGCTATGGCGCAAGAGCGTGGCCCGCTGGAGAAAAAGGATTTGAAGATCGGCTTCATCGCCATCACCTGCGCCAGCCCCTTGATCATGGCCGAGCCGCTGGGCTTCTACAAAAAGGAAGGCCTCAATGTCCAGCTCAACAAGACCGCCGGCTGGGCCTTGATCCGCGACAAGATGATCAACAAGGAGCATGACGCCAGCCACTTCTTGTCGCCCATGCCGCTGGCCATGACCATGGGCCTGGGCTCCACGCAGGCCAACATGAACGTGGCCACCATCCAGAACATCAACGGCCAGGCGATCACGCTGCACGTCAAGCACAAAGACAAGCGCGACCCCAAGCAGTGGAAGGGCTTCAAGCTGGCCGTGCCGTTCGAGTACAGCATGCACAACTTTTTGCTGCGCTACTACCTGGCCGAGAACGGCCTCAACCCCGACACCGATGTGCAGATCCGCGTGACGCCGCCGCCCGAGATGGTGGCCAACCTGCGCGCCGGCAACATCGACGGCTTCTTGGGCCCAGACCCTTTCAACCAACGCGCGGTGTACGACGAGGTGGGTTTCATCCACATCCTGTCCAAAGAAATCTGGGACGGCCACCCCTGCTGCGCGTTTGGTGTGAGCGACGAGTTCATCAAGCAAAACCCCAACACCTTTGCCGCGCTGTACCGCGCCATCCTCACCGCTTCCTTCATGGCGAGCCAGCCGAAGGACCGCGAACTCATGGCGCGCGTGATCGCACCCACGCAGTACCTGAACCAGCCCGAGGCCGTGCTCACACAAGTGCTGACCGGCAAGTTTGCCGACGGCCTGGGCAACATCAAGAACGTGCCTGACCGCGCCAACTTCGACCCCGTGCCGTGGCAAAGCATGGCGGTGTGGATGCTCACCCAGATGAAGCGCTGGGGCTACATCAAGGGCGAGGTCGACTACAAACAAATCGCCGAGAAGGTGTTCTTGCTGACCGATGCCAAGAAGCAAATGACCGCCCTGGGCTGGAAGCCACCCGAAGGCGCGTACAAGAAGTTCACGGTGATGGGCAAGGTGTTCGACCCGGCCAAGCCCGATGAATATGTGAAGAGCTTTGCTATCAGCAAGTCGGCGGTGTGATGTCAGGGTTAAAGTTCAAGGCGGCGCTGCTGTCGCTGATCCTGTTCCTGGCGTTCCTGGGCATCTGGTATGCGGCCACCTTGCAGGCGCCCGGCAGCGGTGCTGCGTCTACGGCGGGCATGACGGCCGAGCAGATCGAATACCAGAAGATGATGGGCAAAGACCCGGGCAGCACCAAGACTACCGGCTTCCCTACGCTGGGCGCGATGGGCGACACCATCTGGAAGCAGCTCAGTGACCCGCTGTACGACAACGGCCCTAATGACAAAGGCATCCTGATCCAGTTGGCGCATTCGCTTCTGCGCGTGGGCCTGGGCTTTTTGTTGGCGGCAGCGGTGGCCATTCCACTGGGCTTTGTGATCGGCATGTCGCCGCTGCTGCACCGTGCACTCGACCCGTTTATCCAGGTGCTCAAACCGATCAGCCCGCTGGCGTGGATGCCGCTCGCGCTCTACACCATCAAGGACTCGTCGGTCAGCGGCATCTTTGTGATCTTCATTTGCTCGGTGTGGCCGATGTTGATCAACACCGCCTTTGGTGTGGCCAGCGTCAAGCGCGAGTGGCTCAACGTGGCCGCCACGCTGGAAGTCAAGCCGCTGCGCAAAGCCTTTCGTGTGATCTTGCCGGCAGCCGCGCCGACCATCCTCACCGGCATGCGCATTAGCATGGGCATTGCATGGCTGGTGATCGTGGCCGCTGAGATGCTGGTGGGCGGCACGGGCATTGGCTACTTCGTCTGGAACGAATGGAACAACCTGTCGCTCACCAACGTGATCTTTGCGATTGGTGTGATCGGCATCGTGGGCATGTTGCTCGACCTGGCTTTTGCGCAAGTGCAAAAGCGCGTGACCTACATCGAATAAGAGCAACGCATGCAAAGCTTCTTAAGTGTTGAAGGCTTGGGCAAAGCCTTTGTGCCCACCAAGCCGGTGTTTACCGACGTGTCGTTCACGCTGGAGCGCGGCGAGTTCGTCTGCATCATCGGCCATTCGGGCTGCGGCAAAACCACCATCCTCAACGTGCTGGCGGGGCTGGACACCGCCACCAGCGGCCATGTGATCATGGACGGGCGCGAGATCAGCGGCCCAAGCCTGGAGCGCGGCGTGGTGTTCCAAAGCCACGCGCTGATGCCGTGGCTGACGGTGCGCAAGAACATCGCCTTCGCCGTGGCCTCGCGCTGGCCCGACTGGAGCCGCGCCCAAATCGATACGCAGGTGGAAAAGTTCGTCGCCATGGTGGGCCTGAAGGCCGCCATCGACAAGAAGCCGTCGCAGCTCTCGGGCGGCATGAAGCAGCGCGTAGGCATTGCGCGTGCGTTTGCCATCCAACCCAAGATGCTGCTGCTGGACGAGCCGTTTGGCGCGCTCGACGCGCTCACGCGCGGCACCATCCAAGACGAACTGATGGCCATCGTGCGCGAGACGCAGCAAACGGTGTTCATGATCACGCACGACGTAGACGAGGCCATTCTGCTGGCCGACCGCATCGTGCTCATGCGCAACGGCGCCGAGACCGCCAACGGCTACGTGCCCGGCGGCGTGGCCGAGGTCGTGACCAACCCCTTACCCAAACAACGCCAACGCAGCGCGCTGCACCACCTCGATGGCTACTACGCGCTGCGCAACCACATCGTCGACTTCCTTGTAGGCAAAGCTTTGCCTACTGAGGCTTAACCATTTTTCACCTGAGGAGCCAACCCATGAACCGCAACGAGATCACCGAAAAAATCATCACAGCCAAAGTGTCCAAGGGCATTCAATGGGCCGACGTGGCGCAGAAGGTCGGCCAGTCCAAAGAATGGACAACGGCCGCCTGCCTGGGCCAGATGACCTGCACCGCAGAGCAGGCCAAAACCATTGCCGAAATTTTTGACCTGACAACCGAAGAAACCAAGTGGCTGCAAGTCGTGCCCTACAAAGGCTCGCTGCCCACACCCGTGCCCACCGACCCGCTGATCTACCGCTGGTACGAAATCGTCAGCGTGTACGGCAGCACCATCAAGGAGTTGATCCACGAAGAGTTTGGCGACGGCATCATGAGCGCCATCGACTTCAGCATGGACATCGAGCGCCAGCCCGACCCCAAGGGCGACCGCGTGAAGGTGGTGTTGTCGGGCAAATTCCTGCCGTACAAGACTTACTGAGATGGTGCTGCATCAACACCGGTGCTTGAGTAGAAATTGAACCGACGGGACAGGCTCTCCTGCCCCGAAAGAAGTACCACTTACGAGGACTGCAGCGATAAAATTTGGCGAGGAGGGGGTTGTGATGCAAACATCGACTGCCTACGAACTGAATGGCGCAACCGATCGGCGACGACGACACCTGGCATTGCGGTTCGCCGTCGGGCTCGGCTCCGCAACCGCGCTCTCGGCGCAAGCCCACGTGAAGTGGTTTGCGCCCTACATTGTGGATGCCACGCCGCAGCCTATCGGCGCAACACTCACCAACCAATGGTTCTGGCTCGGCATTGGGCTGGTATTAGCCTTCATGCTGGTGACACGGGCGGTTGAGAAGACGGCCTTTGGGCAAAGCGTACTCTCGGTTCTCGACAAGCTCATGCATCCGCTGTGGCTGCGTCTGGACGACTTTGTACGCATCGTCATCGCCGCGTTCTTCGTCGCCATCTTCGCCGTTGGTGGCGTCTATCTCACACCCGATCTCAAGACGCCCCACGAGTGGATCTCGTGGATGCAACTGGTGATTGCGGCTTGCATTTTCTCGCGGCGCACCATGCCACTGGCGGCGGCCGGCATCATCTTGTTGTGGTGCCTGGCACTGACCGAATACGAGCTGTTCCACCTGCTCGACTATCTGGCGCTAGGCGCCTCGGTGGCGGCTTATCTGGTGTTGGAAGCGTCGAACCGGCCCGAGTGGCGCCAATACCGCTTCTGGGTTTTGCGCTGGGGCGTGGCGATTGCGCTGATGTGGTCAAGCCTGGAAAAGTTTGCCTACCCGGACTGGTTTTACCCGCTTGTGGAAGAGAAGCCTTTTCTCACCTTCGGCATGCCGCGCGACGCGTTCATTCCGATGGCCGGTGTGGCGGAGTTCACGATGGGCTTTGGCCTGCTTTGGACGGCCTTGGTAAGACGCCTTTCAGCCGTGGCGCTATTCGTGATCTTCAACGCCGCCGTCTACCCGTTTGGCCGCACCGACCTGATAGGACACGCGTTGATCATGGCGATCATTGTGGCCATTGCCGCAGACCCCACGCCGCAGATTCGCTTTGCGCTGCGGCGCCCCATCTGGACCATTCCCGCCACCATCAGCGCAGCGCTGGTGGTGTTTGCGAGCGGCTATTGGGGACTGCATTACCTGCTGTATGGCCCCGGCAACCCGCAGAATCCTGCGATAGCCGAGCGGGCGACACACACCTACAGCGCCGAGTATCCGCATGGGCCACGGGCGATTGGCGATGCCGGCGCGCCTTCGACCGCCAAGAACGGCTCCGCACGCAGCGCCTATGAGGCGAGCCTAGCGAAGATGCGTCACCCGATGGAGCTGGGCATCAGGAACCCTGATCCGGACGCGGCGTTTGTGCTCGGCATGATCCCGCACCACCAGGGCGCCATCGACATGGCGCGGATTCAGCTGCAATACGGCACCGACCCTGCGAACCGAAAGCTTGCCGAAGAAATCATCGCGTCGCAGCAGCATGAAATCCAGGAGATGAAGGCTTGGCTGGCAGCAAAGGGCATCAAAGCACCTGACTGACGACGCGCGGCAACACGTTGCCAGATGGCACGTGTTTGTGCTGAACTGGTTTTAGAGAGCGCCGTGTACCAAGCGCTCGAACACATCAGGCGGCCCCATCTGGCCACCTTTGAGCATCAGTTCCATGCCGTCGAGTGCGGCGTTGTCGCTGTGCACGCGGCACAGGGCCTGGTCAGGCGACACTTGGCCGATGTGCGACAAGCCCCAGGCATCGAGCGCCTTGACTGCCAGGCTGGAGGTGTCGCCTCCGGCAATACCCACGCGGCGCAGTGGCGTCGCTTGCAGCACCTGCGCCAGCCAGTCGCCACAGGCTTGGGCCAAGCTGCGTGAGCCTGCGGGTACACCTTCGGTAGCGCGCCCTTCGGCACTCGACGTGCAGGCCAATACGTGTTGCCCCTCGCGCAGCAGCGCTGCCACTTCATGCGCCAAGCGATGGCGGTAAGCGCCATCGGGTGCGGCAAGTTGCACGGCATCCAAGTCCACACGCTGGAACGACTTGGCGTTGTGCACTTGCTGCGCGGTGATGGGGGACAGGCTGCCCACCAGCACCAGCACCGGGCCTGTTGCAGCGCCCAAGCTTTTAGGTTCCAGCTTCTCAGCTTGCACAGCCTCGTCGTGCTGCGTGGCCCAATAGGCCGTTAATGCCTGCACTACGCTGCTGGGGCCCACGGCCAGCAGCGGTTGCTGCAGCGCTTCTTGCCAGATCAGCCGACCCACGGGGGCCAGGTGCGCGGGCTCTGCCACATCGAGCAACACGGCATCGGGCCGGGTGTGCTGCAAGACGTTGAGCTTGGCTTGTTGCACGGGCTCCGGCGCGTCATACGCCGGGTAGTCGAGGCCGGCCACCAGGTCCAAACCCTGCTGCGCCAGGTGCTGCCGCAAGTCGGCCTCGTGCATGGGCGTGACCGGGTGTTGGCGCATGGTGGGGTGGCGGTCCAGCCGATAGACCACGCCGCCGCTGCCAGCCGCCGCAAACAGGTTGCCAAACACGCAGTAGCGCCCCAGGTTCGGCTGGCCGCCGACGATGGGCACCCACAGGTTGGGCGCATACGGGCGCAGGCTGCGCACCGCTTGGCCGATGCTCCCCACATGCGGCGCACTGTCGAAGGTAGAGCAGCATTTGTAGTGCAGCACACGCGCGCCAGAGGCCGCAAAGAACGCGCCCACGGGGGCCAACTCGGCGGCCATTTCTTCGGGCGCCATGGCGCGTGCGGCACCCGCAATGCCCAGGCAATCCAACGCGCCAGCACGCTCGCGCTGCGCGGCGGTGGGCAGCGCCAGGAACAGCAGGGCGCGTAGGCCAGCACGTGCGGCGTTGGCCAGGGTGTCGGTGGCGCCGGTGAAGTCGTCGGCGTAGTAGACGATGCGGGGTGGGGTCATGTCGGTCGTCGATCCCGCTTCGGCTTATTTGCCGAAGAACGCAAGTGCGTTTTTCAACTCGGGCGCTTTTTGGGCAAACACCGCCAGCGGTGTGCCCGCACGCACGGCTTGCCACGCCTGGCGGATGCTGGTCACGCCTGCAGCCGGGCCATCGGGGTGCGCCAGAATGCCGCCGCCCGACATGAACAAGAGGTCGTCGCTGCCAATCGCGTCCCACGTGGCGGGCACGGTGCCGGCCCATTGGCCGGACGAGAAGGCGGGCATCACGCGGTCGTCCACGGCTTGCGTCAAGGGGGTGTAGCAGTCGTGTGCCGAGCTGATGACTTCGGCATCCTCCTGCGCAAACTTGCCTTGCAGGCCGTGCACGTGCATGTGGTCTACACCGGCCAGGCGCCACAGCGTTTGATAGGCCTGGAAACCAATCCCCAACAACGGGTGGCGTGACAGGGCACCAAAGCCGTTGCGGTGGGCATGTAGCGCCAGGGGGGTGTGGCGGCGCAGCGTTTGCATGCCCGAGTAACCACACCAATTGATGCTGGCCATGACACACGAGCCACCTTCGCGCGCCACCAGGTCGGCGTGGCGCTTCATGGCGTCGGTCTCGTCGGTGATGTTGAAGGCCACCATCACGTGTTTGCCGGTGCGCTCTTGGTGTGCACGCACCACGGCCATCACCGCAGGCACACGCTCGGCCAACGGCGCGTGCACCGGGTTGGCACACACCTCGTCGTCTTTGATGAAGTCCACACCTGCGGCGCACAACGTGGCCACCAGCTCGGCGGTTTGCGCGGCCGAGAAGCCCACGTTGGGTTTGATGATGGTGCCGACCAACGCCCCCTCGGCCGCGCCGGTGATGCGGCGTGTGCCCGCAATGCCCACCTGTGGCAGCTCAAACTGCGCGCGGTAGTCTGCGGGCAGGCGCAAGGTCTCCAGGCGCATGCCGGTGACTTCGCCCAGGTCGTACAAATTGCCGGCCACGGTGGCGGCCAGCGTCGACAGGTTGGCGCCAATGTTGGCCACGGGGTAGGCAATGTCAACCTGCACCTGGTGCCATGGGCCCGAGGGGGCGTGGCGCGCCAGCCAGGCGTTGGGCAGGCTGGGCGCGTTGGTGGTGGCCAGGGTTTCGATGCGCTCTACCGTGGCGCGGGCGCGGGCACGCAGGTCGTCGGTTTCACCGGCCACACGGGTGAAGGTGCCGCACGATTGCTCGCCCGCCATCACCTCGGCCACCTTGGCCGGGTCGAGCGGGGTCTCGATGAGGTAGCGCGCGAAGATGCGGTCGGAACTCATGAATTTTCCTTGCTACGCTGAAGACAACACACATCGTTGCCGCGAGCCCGATCGAGGCGGGAAATACCGCGGAACCGGCTTTGCCGGGCCGCTGGTATTGCCCCCTGCAAGGGGGTTGGCGAAACGACACGCAGTGCGCGAAGACTGGGGGTGTGCTTCATGTCAGATCTTGGAAAGATCTGGGAAAGGGCGCACGTGGTCCTTGCCGTCCCAGCCTTCAGACGAAGTGCGGATCAGGTCGAACATGCGGCCCTTGGGTCCGGCCACTTCAGACAGCTCGATCACCGTGCCGGGGTGGTATTCGGTGTCGAAGTAAATGAAACGGCCACGCTCACCCACTTCACCGCTCATCTTCGGTTTGAAGCCTTCGGCCAGCAGGCGCTTCACATCGGCGTCGTAGTCTTCCGTCCAGTAGGCCACGTGTTGCAAGCCAGTGCGGCCGGCTTGCAGGAAGTCGCGGTACATCGAAGGCACATCGTTGCGCGTCTGGATCAACTCCACCTGCACAAAGCCCGAGTTGGCGAGCGCCACCGAGTTGTGCGGTTCGTAGCTTTGGCCGTCGTACTGGTAGTTGACGATGGGCACCTTGGGGTTGTAGAACCACGGGCCCACGCCCAGCGTTTTGCTCCAGTAGTCCATGGCGGCTTCGATGTCGTGCACGACGTAGCCCAACTGGCGAATTTGTCCGAAATGTCGGCTCATGTGGTCTCTCCGAGAGTTGTGTGAAGAATGTGGAAAAGACTTAAGCTTTGAGAAAGCCGGTGGAGAACCACGGCACAGCGGCCACGAGCAACAGGCCGACCAGCAGCGCCGCCATGTAGCCCCAGATGTATTTCATGCCTTCAATCGGGTCGACCTTGCTGACCGCGCAGGCGCCGTAGTAGCCCACGCCAATCGGTGGCGCAAACAGGCCGATGCCCATGGCAAAGATCACCACCATGGCGTAGTGCACCTCGTGCACGCCAGCAGCCTTGGCAATGGGGAACAGCAGCGGGCCAAACAACACGATGGCGGGAATGCCTTCGAGCACACAACCCAGCACAATGAAGGCCACGATAGACACCGCCAGGAAGCCATAACTGCCGCCCGGAATGGCACCCATCAAGCGCGCCAAGTCGGTAGAGAAGCCCGACTGCGTGAGCCCCCAGGCCATGGCCGTGGCGCAGCCCACGATGAGCATGATGGCGCCCGACAACGAAGCCGTTTCCACCAGCATGGGGCGCAGGCGGCGCCAGTCAAACTGGCGGTAAAAAATCAGCCCGGCCAGCACCGAATACACCACGCCGATGGTCGACACTTCGGTGGCCGTGGCCACACCTTCAACCACCGCCGCGCGAATCACAAACGGCAACGCCACAGCGGGCAAGGCGACCCAGAACAGGCGCGCAATTTCGCGCTTGGGCACACGCTGGATGCCGCTCAAATCTTCGTTGCGGTAGCGCCACCACACCACCGAACACAGGCACAGGCCCAGCACCACGGCGGGCACCATGCCGCCGGTGAACAGCGCCGCAATCGACACCCCCGTGACCGAGCCAATGGTGATGAGCACGATGGACGGCGGAATGGTCTCGGTCTGCGCGCCCGTGGCCGAGAGCAGCGCCACCAGGTCGCCGGGCTTGGCGCCGCGCTTCTTCATCTCCGGGAACAACACTGGCGCAATGGCCGCCATGTCGGCGATCTTCGAGCCCGAGATGCCGGAGATCAAATACATGGCGCCAATCAACACGTACGAAAGACCACCGCGCACGTGGCCCAGCAAGCTGGCCAGGAAGCCAATCATGGCGCGCGCCATGCCGGTCATTTCGATCAATGCGCCCAAGAAAATGAACAGCGGCACGGCCAGCAAAATCAGGTGCGACATGCCTTCGTCCAGGCGGCCCACCATCACCAACATGGGCGTCTGTGTGGTCAGCGTCAGGTAGCCAAAGGTGGCCAGCGCAAACGAGAACGCGATGGGCACGCCGGCAAACACACAGCCCGCCACCACACCCACAAAAAACACGATCAGGTTGAACTTGCCCAAGGTGGCAAACACCGGCTGCGCCAGCCAGAACGCGGCCACCAGCGCCGCCGCAATACCCACGGCCACACCAATCTGCCGCAGCGTGCTGAGCTTGAACAAACGCAGCAATGCGGCCACGATCATCAACAACATGCCCGCCGGAATGGCCGAGGCGCGCCAGGCGTTGCTGATCTCCAGTGCGGGTGTGATGATGAAGTGTTCTTCTTCGGCGTATTGGTAGGCCGGCCACAACACCAGGCCCAAGAAGGCCAAGGCGGCGGTGATGGCCACCGCGTCCAGCATGGCGCGTGTGCCGGGCTTGGCGCTGTTGACCAGGGCCGCCATGCGCATGTGTTCACCGCGCCGCAGCGCCACCACGGCGCCGAGCATTGACAGCCACAAGAACAGGATGGACGCCAGTTCGTCCGACCACACCAACGGCGCGTGGAACACATACCGCGCCACCACCCCCGCGAACAAGACCACGATCTCGACCAACACAATGGCCGCCGCCACGGACTCCATCACCAGGCCAAAACCTTGGTCGAGCCGGCGCGCCAGCAGGCTGAACGGGTTGGCCGGCGGGGCGTTGCGGTCTAGCGCGGGATCAGAGGGCAGGGACATGGCGCAGGGGTTCTTTCACGAAATCATCAACAGGCAAGGCAGCGGCCAGGCGCGTTAAAACGCGCCAGCCGTTTACGGACAAAAGCTGATGGGTTGTTAAGCCAGCTTGCCCACAGCCTGTTCCAGCAAGCCCCAGGCCTCGTCGCCAAAACGGCCTTTCCATTCGCCGTAGAAACCGGCTTCGCGCAGCTTGGCGCGGAAGCTGTCGGCCGTGGGGCGGTTGATGGCCAGGCCCTTGGATTGCAGGTCGCCCACCACCGATTCGTTGAGCTTCTTGATGTCTTCGCGCTGGGCCAGGCCCGCGTCGTTGATGGCGGCCGAGACGATGGTCTTCAGGTCGGCCGGCAGGCGCTCCCAGGTGCGGCCGTTGGCGATGAACCAGTAGCCGTCCCAGATGTGGTTGGTGAGCGAGCAGTACTTCTGCACTTCGTACAGCTTGGCCACCTGGATGATGGGCAACGGGTTCTCTTGCGCGTCGACAATCTTGGTTTGCAGCGACGAGTAGACCTCGCTGAACTGCAGGCTGGTGGGCGAGGCACCCAGGCCCTTGAACATGCTGATGGACAGTGGGCTCACCGGCACGCGGATCTTCAGGCCGTCTAGGTCTTTGGCGTTGCTCACGGGCGCCTTGCTGCTGGTGGTTTGGCGGAAGCCGTTGTCCCACATTTTTTCAAACGTGTGCAGGCGCATCTTGCCGATGGCCGCGCGCACGTGCTCGCCCAACTTGCCGTCCATGGCGCTCCACACCTGGTTGTAGTCAGAGAACGCAAAGCCCACGGCGTTGATGGCGGCCACCGGCACCAGCGTGGCGATCACCAGCGCCGAAGGGGTGAAGAAGTCGATGCCACCCGAGCGCACCTGCGACAGCATGTCGGTATCACCGCCAAGCTGGTTGTTCGGGAAGATCTTGATGTCTACGCGGCCCTTGGTTTCCTTCAGGATGCGCTCCACCGCTTCTTGCGCGCGCACGTTCAGCGGGTGGGTGACGGGCAGGTTGTTGCCGTACTTCAACGAGAACTCTGCGGTTTGCGCCATGACCGGCAAGGCGCCCGCCACCCCGGCAACGGGAACGGCGGACAGGGTACGCAACAGGCTGCGGCGGGTGACTTGGGTCATGGTGTCTCCTAGTTAATGTTTGATGCGTTTTGATGCATCATTTAATTTGCTTCATCTATCTCACAAGATGCTGAACAATATGGATTCATACGGTTTGTGTCAAACCAAAAAATGATGGAATTTGATGTATGAATACGGGTAAACCCGCGACGAGCTTGCCCTCACACGCGGCCACAAAATCAGCCTTGCTGCCCGATGTGGCACGCCTGGCCGGTGTGTCCACGGCCACGGTAGACCGCGTGCTCAACCGCCGCCCCGGTGTGCGTGCGGCCACGGCCGAGCGTGTGCTTAAAGCCGCTGCCGAGTTGAAGTACCTGCCCGAAAACGACCTCTATGCCGCACTGGCCCCACAGCCCATGCGGCTGGCGTTTTTGCTGCCCGCCGGCACCAACCGCTTCATCCGCATGATGGGCGACACCGTGGGCTACTTGCACGAACACTGGGCGCCCTACAACGTGCGTTGCCACGTCGAATACATCGAGAGCTTCAACCCCGAAGAACTGGCCCGCAGCGT